>JALEIR010000027.1 GCA_022769665.1 Lachnospiraceae bacterium
ATGTGGTTTTTAGAGTCTATATAGCAAATATTTTACTTTTACTACTCTTATTGACCGTTTCACAAGTTAGATGTGCATCAGCACCGGTTTATAGTAACCAACTTATAAAATTTGAGCTTTTAACTCAATCAATAAGGCAACTTAAGTTGCCAAAAAATATTTGCATGGAAGACTCATTCACATATGTTTTCCATACAGCCGTACTATATCATAGTTCTGTCCGATAAGTCAATTCAAACTTTGAGATTTTCGTTTATCAATTGCTTTCCTCCTCTTCTTCAATCAAATCCTCCAACGCATAGTTAAAGCAGTTGATTGACGAAGCACTCACCACATACACCGTATCCGTGGAGGGCAGACTTACATAATAGCTGGAGGTCAGCTCATTTTCATCCCCTACATACAGGATATAGCTTGCGCCTGCGGTTTCCAGCGTAATGGTTCTCTGAGGTGTCACCAGCCCGTACTGTGCCAAATCCGTCACATTCTCAATGACCTGTGTAGCTGTCAGAGGTGATACTCCTCCCAACATGGAAGTCATGCGGGTCTGTTTGATGTTCAGACTGTGGTCCTCCGCAGCATACCAGGTATCATCCTCCTTCTCGAAGGAATAGGTCTCACCTTCATAATCGTAAGAAAAGGCTGTTACATCATCCTTTGCCGCATCTATCACGGAGATACTTTCTTCTTCCTCTGCAGGCTTCTGTGCCTGAACTTTATTATACTGTCTGATTCCGAAAAATGCCGCCGCCAGGGCACAAAGCACCACAACCAGAATCAACAGCTGTGTTCTCTGTCTCTTCATCAGCGCTTCCTCCTTCTGAACCAGATGACAAAGCCTGCTGCCAGACATCCCACAGGAACTACAATCACCGTCATCAGACCTACCAGCACCGCCTTGGACTGAGGTACAGTCAAATAAGAAATTTCGTAGCTCTTGGCGGGAATGGATACGCTGACTTCATGATCTACAAAGCTGCTCACCGTATTCGTGAAAAGTACCTGGTTGGCTCCGCTGACCATACTGTTGGCTTCATCCGTAAAGAGCTGGTCACATCCGTACACAATCAGTGTAGCGGAAGTCTCATCGTCAAGCTTCCTCACCGCTGACACGCCTACGCCAAAGGGTCCGTCGATATCTCCTTCTTCTTTATCGAAGTTTTGTACATTTATCTCGCCCACCTTGGAAAAGGCTTTGTCCGAGGTAGACAGGAAGGTATTGTAAGTAATGCCCTCTGCCTCTTCATTTTCTATGATAATACCCTGTACATAGGGCGCAAAAATATAATATTGATTATACAGTCCCGAGGTGTAAGTACTGTAGCTCTGAGTGGGCAGCAGATAATAGGGGTTACGGTAATAGTTTTCTTTATCCTGTTCCACCACCAGTCCTTCCGCAATACTTAAACCCATGTAATCTGTGATGGCATCCAGGTTCGGTGTATCACCCTCTGTCAGCCCTACGACAAACACTACGTTTCCGCCCATATCCAGATAATCAATTACCTTATCCTTATCGTCAGCGGAGAAATCGGAACCGGCCGCATTGATAATCAGGCATGCCGCATCTTCCGGAATATTATCATAATCCATCAGATTGATTGTCTCGTAATCAACATTTTCCTTCTTCATTGCATTTGTGAAAGAAGAGCTTAACGTATATTCTCCATGCCCCTCCGTCATGTACACCTTGGGCATACTGTCGGAGAGCACATAGTCCAATGCACTGGTAATCTGTCCTTCTCCGTCATAACCGGTGGTTGTACTTGTATAGGTTGAATAGTCAAAGCTGGACTCATAAATACTGCTGTAGTCAATCACCTTATTCCGTCTGTCACTGACCACAATCAGGCTGTTCATACTAATGCTGTCCGTATACTGCATATAGAATCTGGGATTTACATTAGGGTCCACATATTCTACATTAATGTGATCTGACAATTCATCATATCTCTGAAGCGTCTGCCTCAAGGTTTCATCCTGACTGCTCTCCGAAGCAATGACATAAATGGTCACATCTTCCTTCATACCTTCGACAAATTCCTTCGTCTGGTCAGTCAGGGAATAAAGCTTCTGGGAGGTCACATCCAGTGAAGTCCAGGAAGTTGGCATCTCACCTAAAACAATATTAATCACTACAACAACCGCTACCGCAAGGGCAATGGATCCGGTGCTGTAGGCGCCGAAGCTCAGTGTTTGTACGGAAACACTGTACCGTCTCTTCTGAATGGCCTGTACTGCCAGGAACAATGCAAGGGCTGTCAGAGTGATATAGTAAATCACCGACTGCAGATTCAGGGTACCGTTCAGCATCTCGTTGAAGGGTGTTGCCAAATCAAAGCAGCCTAAAATCTTCGTCAGCAAATTTCCCGTAGAGGAAATCAGATTGCAGATGGAAGACATCATGTAACCCAAAAACAGAACCAGGAAGGACACTACCGCCGCAATTACCTGGCTCTCGGTCAGAGAGGAAATCAAAAGGCCGATGGCAATGGACGTCATTCCGTACAGGAAAAAGGCCAGGACTGCCAGGTAGGACTCTCCCATGGGAACAGAACCAAATCCTTTCATGATGAGCGGATAAGTGCATACCACTGCCGTAGGAATCAGAAAAATGGTAAGCAGTGCCAGAAATTTACCCATGACAATTCCGCCAACGGAGACCGGAGCCGTCAGAATCAGCTGATCTGTCTTACTGTGTTTCTCTTCCGCCAAAATCCTCATACTCAAAATCGGCACGGTAATCATAAACAGAAAAGTCACGCTGGATATCGCATAAGAAATATAGGGATATCCGCTTAACATATTGTAAACAAAGAAGTACAGGCTGACAAAAAACAATGTCGCCGCAATGAACAGAAATCCGATAAAGGAACGGAAGTAGGATTTCAACTCTCTCTTATATATTGCCCACATTTTACGCTTCCTCCTCTTCTGCACTCATTTTCGGACTGTCCTCAGCTTCCGCCGTATCCGATTCCTTCTGCGGGGTGTCAACCGCTTTTTTCTTACCGAACAGCTTTTTCTTCTCTTTCTCCACAGGTTTTACATCGTCTGTCAGCTCCAGGAAAATGTCTTCCAGAGATTTCTCACTATGTACCATTTCCATAACAGGAAGCTTTGCGTCAGCCAACGCAAAGAACACTGCTTCACGTACATCCGAGTTTTCCCCTGTGACCACCTTTACCTTAGCCAACCCGTTTTCCGGAGATGCCATCCGTTCCAGAGATTCCACCCCCGGAATTTTATTCAGAGTCTGTTCCAGAGCCTCGTACTCGCCCTTCACTGTCAGCTCCAGCTCCATAGCACCTTTCATCAGCTTCTGCAGCCCTTCCGGGGAATCGCTTGCCACCAGCTGTCCATGCGCAATAATCATGATATGGTCACAAATCGCACTGACCTCAGACAGAATATGGGAGCTTAAAATGATGGTATGATTTTCACCCAATTTTCGAATCAAATCACGAATTTCAATAATCTGCTTCGGGTCCAGTCCCACAGACGGCTCATCCAGTATAAGTACCTCCGGGTCTCCGAGAATCGCCTGAGCCAGTCCCACACGCTGTCTGTAGCCCTTGGACAGATTCTTTATCAATCTTCCCCGCATGTCGGTGATCTGAGTCATCTCCATGACCTTCCTGACCTGTTCTTTTCTCTCTTTTGCCGGTATCTTTTTCAATTCCGCGGCAAAGGATAGGTATTCCTGTACCGTCATATCAGTGTACAGAGGGGGAATTTCCGGCAGATATCCCACCTTACGCTTTGCTGCCTCCGGCTCCTTCTGGATATCCTTTCCGTCAATGACAACCGTTCCCGCCGAAGGTGCCAAATAACCCGTAATCATATTCATGGTCGTGGATTTACCGGCACCGTTTGGTCCCAGAAATCCGTAAATCTGCCCCTTCTCCACACGAAAGGTCAAATGATCCACTGCCACATGCTCACCGTATCTTTTTGTCAGATTTGTTACTTCAATCATGTTTTTAGCCTTTCCCGATTGGAGTTTTCACTCGCCCCAATGCGTTTTACTTTTGTATTTTAAGGAGAAAGTGTCATCAAAAAGTGTTTATTTTGTGAAAATTCTGTGAAGTCCTTCTCTTTTCCTGCAAAATGGCGGTATTTTTCTCCACTTCCTTTCTGGTCAAAGGATATTTAAACTGCATAATCAAAAACACAATTAAATAACAGATTCCCGGAATCAATGTCGCAACGGTATAAATTCTCTCGGAAACAGCCTCCGTCTGGGCAGGCGCCTCCGATACATATCCGATGGCAGTCAGCACAAATCCGCCCAGTCCTCCTGCCAATGCCTGCCCCACCTTTCTGGCAAAGGAATAAACAGCATAAACGGTTCCGTCCTCCCGTTTTCCCGTCTCCACCTCCTGATAGTCGATGATATCCGTAATAAATGCCCAGATAATCAGATTGAACAATCCCACACCGACAGTTCCCAGAAAAACAAGCGCCATATATACAGGGATACTTTTTACCCGCAGGAAATACAGCAGTACATACACAATTCCCGCCAACAGCATTCCCAGTGCACCTGCCTCTTTTTTCCCGAAATCCGCAGCAATCTTTGAAATAAAGGGTGCCAGGATAAAGGTTCCCGCAATACCCACAAAATTCACAGCCGAAAGCGCCTTTGCGTCCTTAAAGTAATCCAGAAACAAATAGTTGTTCATGGTCTGCCCCAGAAGAGTTGCAAGCAAAAGCACGAGGGCTGCACACACCAGGGCTAACAAAGGCTTGTTCCTTCCCAGTCCCTTCAGCATTTCCCCTGCACTTTCCCGCTTTTTCTCTTTCTTTTCAAAGGACACCCGCTCCCTGCAGAGATAATAACAGAGACCGTAGCAAATCACCGCCAAAATACCGAACACCACCGCCGTCAGCGTAAAGCGTATCGGCAAAACAATCTGATTTCCTTCCGCATCCGTTTCATAGACAACAAGCGGTACCAGCACGCCTATCACCAGTCCCGCCAGACTGGCCCCAATACTTCGAAAGGTAGAAAGAGAAGCTCTGTGCTGTACATCCGGACTGATTACCGAAGCCATAGAGCCGTAAGGAATGTTGATCCCTGTATAACAAAAGCTGCTCCACAACAAATAAGTCACAATTACGTACGTCAGCTTCGCCCAATACGCCCAGTCTCTCACAAAATAGAAATACATAATTGTGCTGGACAAAGCAACCGGAATGCACATCCACTTAATCCAGGGGCGAAAGCGTCCATCCTCCTTTGAATCCATATGGTCCACAATGCGTCCCATGGTCACATCGGTAAATGCGTCCACAATTCTGGCTCCCATAAATAAAAGACCTACTACAAATCCGCTTAACCCCAGCACCTTGGTATAAAATACCATCAGATAATTGCTGGCAAGGATAAAGCTGAAATCGTTTCCGAAATCACCGAACATGTATCCGATTTTATCTCTAAGTCCAAAGGCCGGTACCTTCCCTTCATTATCTATACGGACATTTCCCTTTTCATCCACCGTTCTCGACATAAATAACCTCCGCTCAACATTGAATTGTTCCAGAAAACATCCTTAGCATATCCAGCTATTAATCAAAATATGCCAAAAATCATCATTGACGCAAAGATGCAAAAACGTCAAAATGAAATTACAATACATCAAATGCGTATGAGTATTTGTTTTACAGGAAAAGGACTCATACGGGAAAGGCATGTACACAAAGATATGATTGTCAGAAAGATACGTCCCGAAGAACTGAAAAGAACCTATGAACTTTTTTCCATTGCTTTTGAGTTCAGCGCTGATTTGGAAAAGTCCCCCACGGAAATTTATGAGGAGGTCCTGAAGCATCCCAACTCCCGGGAAGATACCTTCTGGGGAGAGCGCTGGGCTGCTTTTAAGGATGATGACCGTACCATGATGAGCTATTTTATCGCTCAGCCCTTTCCCATGCAGTTTGACGGGCATGAATATACCATGACGGGCATCGGCGGTGTGGCAACATTGCCCCAATATCGCAGAAAAGGCGGTATCCGGGGCTGTTTTGAAGCAGGTAAGCGGTAACTGCTATTTGTCCGAGCAGGAAAATGACATGTCAGATGAAATAAAGCAGATATACAGAATCTGGCAGAACAGATATAATATGATGGTTTTGGCCGATGAGTATGAATTCTCCTGGATAGGCAAGTCCAATCCCACAAAAGACCAGGTATTTACTTACGTGTATAAATCCGGGGACGGGACACCGAAGGGGTATGTCACATTAAAACAGGCTGTAGAGGCAGACGGCAGAAATATTGCCTGTTCCAGGTTCTTTGCTGTAGATGCGGAAGGAATTAAAGGCCTTTTAAATCTGCTTATCAGCCTGGGCAGTGATCATGACTATGCATCCTTTGACTTACCTGCCGATATTGATATGTCTTTGATTTTACCTGAGTGGGCCGGACATGCTAATAAATCCTCCCATTTTGCAGGCATGGTACGTGTCATTAATGTACAAAAGGTTTTGGAAAATGCCCGGTATCAGGGCAGCGGAACGGTAACTGTCTCTGTGACCGACAGACAGATACCCGAGAATTCAGGAACATATAAAATAGAATTTAAGGACGGAATGGCAACCGGCGTCACCCGCAGGCTTTTGTCCGTACAGGCCGCCGATGTTGAAATGGATATCAACGCTTTTTCACGATTGATTATCGGAACCTGCGATGTCTCCTCTCTGGCCTTTATGGACCATGTTAAGGTTAACACCCGCGCAGAGGCCCTTACCGGAATCTTTTACCGAAAGCCCAACTATATCACGGAATATTTTTAATCCATACATTGGAATTTCCGGAGCAGAGCCATGGTTCTTTCATATTCCTCTCTCACATGAAACATCAATATCTCTTCATCCTGTGGCCTTTCGCCGCCCCGCAATGCTTCTGTCAACGCATCGCTTGCCTCGAACAGCCTTGTAAAACCAATATTTGATGCTGTACCCTTTAAGCTGTGAGCGGCGCGAAAGGCTTCTTCATAATTTCCCTCCGACAAGGCTTTTTCCAATGCCGGAAAGCTTTCGTCACTGAGAAACCTCAATACAAACCTCTCAACCAGCCTTCTGCTGCATATGCGTTCCATGGTCCCCTCCAAGTCTCCGCCCAATGCAGCATAAAAATCCTCTAATTTCATTCCCCTTCCTCCCTTATATTACTCCTTCCACTTCAGTCTGTGCAGTTCTCCTTCTCTCTGCATATCGCTGAAACCGTTTTGCCGCAGGGCCTCATACAAGATAATGGAAACTGAATTGGAAAGATTCAGCGAACGGATGGTGGGAAGCATGGGAATACGGATACAGTGTTCCTCGTTCTCCACCAAAATCTCCTCAGGAATTCCCGCGCTTTCTTTCCCGAACATAATATAATCATCCGGACCGTATTCTACCTCAGTATAGGTCCGTTTCGCCTTGGTAGTAGCCATCCATATCTTCGCATCCGGATTTTTCTCCCGAAATTCTTCAAAATTCATATACCTATGAACATCCAGATGCTGCCAGTAATCCATACCGGCCCTTTTAATCGCCTTTTCGTCCAGACGAAATCCCAGCGGCTCAATCAAGTGCAGGGGCGTGCCTGTGGCTACACAGGTACGCCCTATATTTCCGGTATTTCCCGGTATTTCCGGTTGATGTAAAATAATATGCACGAAATTCTCCTTTACAGCGTATCTCTCAAAGTCTTCGGGCGCTTACATACCGCATTTCACCCTTCCTATCTCTCGGCTCTAAGCTTCTTTACAAAATGCTCCAGTCTTCCGATGGCGACCTTCAGATTCTCCAAAGAATATGCATAAGATATTCTCAGATATCCTTCACCGCAGTCTCCGAATGCCGTTCCCGGAACCACGGCTACCTTCTCCTCCTCCAGGAAGCGGGTTGCAAACTCATCGCTTGTCATGCCGAATTCCTTGATACAGGGGAATACATAAAATGCCCCATAGGGTTCAAAACATTCCAGCCCCATCTCGCGGAAAGCATTCATCAGATATCTTCTTCTCTGATTGTATGCCATGCGCATCTCGGCAATATCTTCGTCTCCGTTCTTTAATGCTTCAATTGCAGCATACTGACTGGTTGTGGGAGCGCACATAATGGCAAACTGATGTAGCTTTGTCATCTGTCCGATAATCTCTTCCGGTCCGCAGGCATAACCCAGTCTCCAACCGGTCATGGCATAAGCTTTGGAAAAACCGTTAATCAAAACAGTTCTCTCTTTCATTCCGGGTAACTCCACAATGGAAACATGCTTTTCCGTGTAAGTCAGCTCTCCGTAGATTTCATCAGACATGACAAATATGTCATGTTTTAAAATTACCTCGGCAATGGCCTCAAGGTCTTTTCTTTCCATGATGGCACCGGTGGGATTGTTAGGAAACGGCAAAATCAATACCTTGGTCTTGTCTGTTATTGCTTCCTCCAGCTCCTTCGCCGTAAGACGAAACTCGTTCTCTGCCTTCAGGTTGATTATGACAGGCTTTCCATCCGCCAATATAGTACAGGGCTCATAAGATACATAGCTGGGCTGGGGAATCAAAACCTCATCCCCGGGATTCAGCATGGCGCGCAGCCCCATATCGATAGCTTCGGAACCGCCCACAGTAATCAAAACCTCTTTCAGCGGATTGTAGGTTACCCCGTGCTTTCTGTTCATATAATTGCTGATTTCCTGCCGAAGCTCTTTCAGTCCGGCATTGGAAGTATAAAAGGTTCTTCCCTTTTCCAGAGAGTAAATACCCTCATCCCGGATATGCCAAGGTGTATCGAAATCCGGCTCACCCACACCCAAAGAGATGGCATCCTTCATCTCGCTGACAATATCAAAAAATTTCCTGATTCCCGAAGGCTTTATCTCTGCAACTCTGTCTGCAATCGGATTTCTCATGGCGTAATCATCTCCCTCTCATCTTCTCTTTTCTGGGTAAGCATGGTTCCATGGTCCTTATATTTTTTCAAAATAAAATGAGTTGCCGTGCTGAGCACCGGTTCCAAAGTTGACAGCTTGTCGGACACAAAGGAGGATACCTCACGAAGGGTTTTGCCCTCAAGGATTACCATCAGGTCATATCCGCCGGACATCAAATATACGCTGCGTACCTCGGGATATTTCTCAATGCGCTCGGCTACATTGTCAAAGCCCTGTCCTCTCTGGGGAGTCACGCGTACCTCAATCAGAGCAGATACTTTCTCAATATCTGTCTTTTCCCAATTAATCAGCGTGTGGTAACCGCAGATAATTCCCTCGTTCTCCAGGGCTGCCAGTTCGTTGACCACATCAATTTCCTCCACACCGAGAATAATGGCCAGCTCCTTTAAATCAATCCTGCTGTTTTTTTCAATAATTGCAAGTAATTCTTCTCTCATTTTCTTCTCCTTTTCCACTAGACTTTCCAAATGTACGGACAACCTTTTACAGTCACTCCGACAGGAACCGGTAAATTTCATCCTGCCCGGGTCTGTCCATGTACCGTACTTCATCTTCGTTTATCATAATTCTGTCATTGCTGTCTGTCACCTTTCCCACAATCACTGCCGGGATTCCTTCCGCTTCCAGGGCAGCCACAAGCCCCGGTCCATCCCCGGAAGTCATCACAAGACATCCCCCGGACAAAAGCTCGTAGGGATTCACATTACAGCACTCGCAAACCTCCACTGTCTCCTGACGTAAAGGCAGCTTTTTCAAATCTATTGTCAGTCCAACGCCCGCTCTCTCTGCCAGCTCCCAGAGTGTACCGAAGATACCGCCCTCCGAGGCATCATGCATTGTGCAAACGCCGGACTTCACGGCGGTGGCAGCCTCCGGAATCACAGAAAGGAAACGGTCAAAACAGGCTGCTTCATCCACCAAATATGCCGGATACCTGGCAAGCAGTTTTTCCCGGTTTTTTTCTGCCAGGATTGCCGTGCCCTCAAGTCCGATCCATTTACTGATTACCACATCCTGGCCGGGCTTCGGTTTTCTCCTGCAGTCTCTCTTTCCCCTGTATGCCTCAGCTGCATTTTCTCCTGTCTGAGACTCTGCCTGTTGCCCAAAGGGGACTCCGTATCCCGCCACTACCGCCACAGGCATTCTCACGGCGTTGCTGATGCGGGTCTGACCGCCTGCAATCTGGATTTTCAGATTCTTACATTTTTCCTCTGCCTCAGCCATCAGAGCCTTGACAGTTGCTTCCTCTGTCTCTTCCGGAAGGTACAGGGCTATCATAACAGACATTATCCCGGCACCACCCGCTGCAAGATTGTTGGCACATCTGTCAATGAGCCGGCCCATTGTTACGGTAAGACACCCTCTGTTCTTCTCTCCTGCACCTTCAGCCCCGCTCACAGCCACAGCGGCCTCCTGGATACAGGTCATCATAGATGATACATGATCGGAGAGCGAAAAAATGGCGCAGTCTTCCCCTACACCTGCGCCGCTTAATACTTCTTCTCTTTTCGTTTTTATCTGTCTGAGAACAGAACGTTTTAAAACATTCTCCGGAACCTTACCGATTTTCATGTCCTACTGTCCTTCTTTTACTGTTGCCCCGTTTCTCCATCGGCAGAAGCTGCCTGTGCCGTCAGGATTGCTATCACATTTTTTACATGATCTACATTCCCCGTACCGATTGCAGCCATAATCTCATCATAAGCTGCGGGATCGGAGGTAGCTGTGCCCACCGTAGCACTTCTCGGAACCATTTTATACTTACTGCTGTTTACCTCTGTGCGACTGACCTCCACACCATTTTCTGTCACAATCTTCCAAAGCTTTGCACGATAACCGATGTGCGCGCTCTCCGTCACAATATATCCTATGGGGTAAGAAGCATCCGCATAAATCGTATCTGCAGGCGGATTGGTTACCTCCAAAATTTCACTCTCATAGCGTACCTCACGCCCTGCATCTCTGGTCTCTTTACCATAAATATTAAATGTAATTTTCTTTCCTTTTGTATAACCTTCAATATAGATAGGATAATCCAGATTGTTTACAAATCTGAAATCCTTACCTGAGCTCTCGGCAATTGCAGCATCCGCCGAAGGGTCAACATAAGAAACAATCATGGAATGGTTATGACGTTCCGTCACTTCCAATTCCGCTCTCAATACCGCATTGTACAGCGTGGTTGATACCTGACAGATACCGCCGCCCAGGCTGTCCACAACTTTTCCGTTGACATAGGAGCCTGCCATATAATAACCGTTCGCTTCAGAAAAAGGAGACACCGTCTCATATGTAGAAAACTCTTCTCCGGGATACAGGGTGATTCCGTCTATCAGCTTACAGCCATTTTCCACATTGGCACTTCTGGAAGAACCGGATGAAGTGTATGCTGTGGTAAAGCTGCCCAGGACATCCTTAACTTCCGCTAATTCCTCCGCGCTTCCCTTAGGCTCCTCTACCGCAATGTCCAAAGCGATGGTGCAGGGCTGATGATTCCAGTCCTCGGTAAGATAATCATTTACCAAATCAATAGAGGTTTCCACATCCAGTCTGTAGCCTTTCTGCCCCTCTACGATATAAAATTCTCCATCCTCCCGTTTCAGGGACACATTGACTGCTTCCCTGTCATATTTGGCGCACTTTTCTGTCAAGGTATCGCTGATTGCCTGTAAGTCAAAGGACAACAATATGGGATATATTTTGTTTTCGTGTTCCAGATCCTTTAAAACCTTATAACGCTCTATTACATTTCCGTGAGAACCGATTTCTACGGCTTCCTCCACCAGCTCCGGATTTGCCCAGCAGACACCCAAATCACCGGCAGTAACCACAACTTCCCTGTCCTCGGCAGCAAGAAGTTTAATTTCCGTATCCTGCAATCCTGCCACATACTCTTCCACCGTTGCCTTTGCCTCGGATGCCGTCATTCCGGACAGTTCAATATCACCGGCATAAATACCGGTCTTTATGGTATCCTCATTCTTTGCCTGCACCGGCATCCCGCATAACAGTGTACCGACTACCGCAAAAATAAGGAGATACCCTCTCTTCACAAATTTTCTCATAACAATCCTCACATTGAATTACAAAAAGAAATATGTTACAGTGGGTATGACCATGGCAATTACCAATATAACAATCAATACAATGGAAAAACGCTGTCTGGTCTTTTTACTATTCATATTAAACATAGCAGCCTCCTAACCGTCCTTACAAGACAATGGCTTAAACTCTGAAAGGATATTATATATGAATTTGGCTTTTTTGGCAAGTTTAATCGCACTCTTCCTAATCATTTCCATCAATGTAAAGAAGCAGGCAAAAGCGCATAAACAGCAGGAAGATGAATTTTGGAACCGGGAAAGACGTGCCAACTCTGTGCGGCGGAAATCCCTGGACGGATTACAGTATATCAATATTCCTCTGGAGTCCTTCCCCACGCATCTTTTAAATGAAAATCCTGATGTGCAGGAATGTATTAATATACTGGAATCCTTAACCTCACAAAAAGTTGTAAACCTTACAGGATACTCCAACACTGATTTAAAGCTGGAATACGGAACTGCCAATATTTCCGTTTTGACAGAGTACGACCAGAATTACACTGTTTTAATTCGCACCCTGCAGAAATGGGCGGATATCCTGACAGAAGCCGGCTACGCAAAAGAAAGCGTAGGTTTGTTGGAGTTTGCAGTCAGCACAGGTACCGATATCAGCCGCACCTATTACATGTTGGCAGAATACTATGCATCCCGGGGTCGATATGACGAAATTGACAGGCTGAGAGGCGCTGCGAAAAATCTTCGCTCCGGCAATCGGGATATCATTGTAAGGCATTTGCAGGAAAGTTATCCGGATGTATTTTGAAACAGTCTTACAAGGTTATGTGGCATGTTTCGCCCTGCTTTTCTGAAATATAAGGTATCTTGCTGCGGATGATGTCCGTCAGACGGCTTGCCTCGCTTCGGCTGAGCATTTCCACGTCTGCATCCAAAATCAGTTTATGCTGCGCAATCAGTTTGTATAACCTTTCTTTTTGTGCTTTGGATGCCGGTTGATCTCTTTTCACCTTATAAATCAGAGGTTTCGGGCAGAACAAATCTTCCTCCGCGGAATAAAAGTCATTTATCAGTCTGCAATACAAGCTGGCTGTTGCTTCCGCGTCGGCCAGCGCCCTGTGGGCCTGATGGGGAATACTATAATACTCACAAAGGAAATCCAGACTTCTGCTTTCCAGCGACTGCAAATATTTTCTCGCTATTTTCAGCGTGTCTACCCCGGTTTTCTCGAAAGTCATCTTTTGATTTACAGCAGCTTTTTTCAGAAAGGAAAAGTCAAACAGAATACTGTGTCCCAGGAAGGGTAAATCCCCTAAAAAAGGAAGCAAACCGGGAAGAATTTCTTCCATCACGGGAGCATCTGACAAATCTTCATCCCGGATACCCGTTAATTCAATAATGCGCTGCTCCAGCTTTCTGCCGGGATTGACATAAGTGGAAAACCTCTCTGTTATTTTGCCATCCTCCACCTTTACCGCACCGATTTCTATGATCTTATCTGTCTTGGGATTCAGTCCCGTTGTCTCAAGGTCAATGCTGACGTATGAATTCATCATTTTATGCTAAGTAATTCCTCCTGAATTTGAAACCTACGGGCGCTTACATGCCACATATCTTTGTTGCGTCCTTTCTTCACGAATTTATAAAATATATACATCTTGCGTATGTGCCTCATAGTTGAGGGGATTGCGGTTTCGATAGTCAAACAGCACAAAATGAGGTCCCGGGTAAGTAAAGGGTTCCAGGTGTGTCATTTTTTCAAGCTGTCTGCTGTCATATCCCTCATAATCCGGCAGGTAACGGTGTTCTGCTTCCTCTCTTCGATAAAATTCCCTTATCTCCTTTTTATATAAGGAGATATCTGCAGCAAATTCCGGTCTGCTCTTTAAATTTTCCCGAAGGTACATATCATAGGTCAACAGCTCCCTGTACAGAGAAAGCCTTGACCGGTCATACTTTTCCGCGAATTGAAGCATAATCTCATAGCGGTATGCCCTTGCCGGACAATTCGTAACATACCCGTTCTCTCTGTAAAATGCTGCCAGCCTCTCATACATTGCAAAAGGGCTTTCAAATACCTGCTCCAAAACGGGAAGTGTCCCGGTGAATTGTCCGCTGTTATAATAAAGCTCCACCATCTCCTCGATGTCTTTTAGCCGCAGCACCTCATCATAAGACAACCACTTTGTATAAAGCACCTCATAGGGAGGCTTGTCCAGATAGCAGATACCGTATTCCTTTGCTTTCTCCCACATCTCAGAACCCTTCAAAACTTTCAGGAATCCAAGTTGCAGCTGCTCCGGCCTCATCCCATATACCCTGTCAAAAGACTGCCCGAAGCTCTCATAATTCTCATAGGGCAATCCTGCAATCAAATCGAGATGAATGTGTATGTTCCTGCCCTTTTGTATATCCGCAACAATACGTTCCAGCCTGTCCACATCCATAACACGCCGTATGGCTTTCAGCGTTTGAGGATTTACTGTCTGGACTCCGATTTCCAACTGTGCCAGTCCGGGGCGAAAGGAATTCAGCAACTCTATCTCGTCCTGTCTAAGAATATCTGCCGAAATTTCAAAGTGAAAATTTGTGACACCATTGTCGTTATCCTTGATATACTGCCAGACGGCCATAGCATGCTCGTGATTACAGTTAAAAGTCCTGTCGACAAACTTGACCTGTTTCACCCGATTATCCAGGAAAAACTGCAATTCCTTTTTTACGACACCAATGTCACGCAGACGCACTGCCTTATCGATAGAAGAAAGGCAATAACTGCACCTGTATGGGCATCCCCTGCCGGTCTCATAATAAATAATTTTATTCTCAAAAGGTGTTAAATCACTGTACAAAAAGGGAATACTACTCAAATCGGTGAGGGGCCGCATGGGAGTATATCCGGATTTCAGGTACAATCCCGGGATATCTTCCGGATTTCTTTTCCCGATTCTCCCCTGTTCTGTCAATTCTTCCTTCACACGACTTCCCGACTGCTCTGTCGACTGTTCTATCGGCTTTCCTGCTGCCCGGCTTTCTGTCTCCCGCTCCAGATAATACTCCGCCACCTGCCGAAAGGTTGCCTCCCCTTCTCCTATCATAATGCCGGTTAACTGCGGAAACTCTTCCATTATCTTATCGGCATCGTAGGATACCTCCGGTCCGCCCAGCCAGATATCCGTATTGGGCAAAACCTTTGGCATTTCCACCAGAAGTTCTTTCACAAGAGTCCAGTTCCAGATATAGCAGGAGAACCCGATTACATCCGGCTTACGGTTGTAAATATCCGCCAGGATATCCTGCATATACTGGTTAATGGTGTACTCCGCAAGCTCAATATGCTCCCGAATCCTCTCCTCCGCATATGCCCGCAAGCTGTATATTGCAGGGTTGGAATGTATATACTTTGCATTGATTGCCACCAACAAGAATTTCATCTACAGTTCAAACCTCTCTTCCAATACTTTCCATGCTTCCTCCGGCAGCTCCGCAACAGAACCTGCACCCACCTTTTCTGCCTCCGCCTGCATGGCAAGAATACAACGCAGAAAATAGTTGACTCCCGTCACCAGACTCTTTTTCACCGCCTTATTCAGAGTCATACCAATCTCATCTATTCCGCTGGCTTGAAAGTCTTTGAGAAAGCCCTCCACATCATATTCGATGGATAAGAATTGTACCTCCCATGAACCTGCCTTGTTATCCGTGCCTTCACGACCCGTCAATACGGCAAACTGTGCTTTTCTCCCGACGCCGTCAATTGCCAGCCCCAGAGAACCGGGATTGATATAAGTTCCGCTGTCCCGAACCACAATCTCCTGACAATGACTGTGTCCGCCCAAAAGATAAGGAAAGGGCATATCCGCCAGAATCCGTTCCCGTAGCTTTCTGTCCTCCTGCATATTTCCCCGAACGTCTCCCGGAGTACCATGACAAATGTACAGCGACGGCAATCCTACTGTCCGCAGCTCCTTTTCCGTGGGCAGATTTGCAAAAAAGTCCAAATCCTTTTTCGTCATGTGTTTCAGAGTATAATACAAAGCACCGTTGGCGGAGGATGGTTTCCAACCCAGATTGTTGTCACGGTTGTTCAACAAGTAATCCTCCCTGTTGCCCCGAAGCATATAGCAAGGGTACTCTTCTCTCATATCGTACAACAGTGACATGGTCTTCTCAGGATAAGGCGAATCCGTCACATAATCCCCAAGACAGATAATACCGTCAACGGGATATTCTTCTATATATTTCAGAAAAGCTTCCAGCGCCTTATAATTACCGTGCACATCGCTTATCAGTCCATATCTTGTCATCCGTTTCCTCCCAAAAAAGAAAAGCAGCGATAAATTCGCTACTTTTCCGCAAATTCTTTATCTAACTACAGCTTACAGACTCCCGATGAATCTGTCAAATGCTTTCATGCCTTCCTCCGTACGTTTATATACACCGGCATCCTCCAAAACTTCCATAAATACCAATCCGATTTCCTTCTCGATAATACCGTCGATATTGGATTCGTCTATCTTTTCATACTTGGGCAAAAATTCCTCTACCCAATCCGCATGCTTTTCCAGTTCCTCACTGTCACGAAGATTTCTGCCTGCAAGAACAGCTTCCCTTAAATCTGCCATCTCACCCTTCAAACGAGCCGGAAGGACTGCCAGACCCATCACCTCTATCAGACCGATGTTCTCCTTTTTGATATGATGAAGCTTTGCGTGAGGATGAAATACACCCAGAGGATGCTCCTCTGTCGTAATATTGTTGCGCAATACCAGATCAAGTTCAAAATTGTCCCCGCGCTTTCTGGCAATGGGAGTAATGGTGTTGTGAGGCTCGTTATCCGTATAGGCATAAATAAATGCCGCTTCGTCGGTATAACCGCGCCATTTCTCCAGAATAACATCCGCAAGAGCAATGATTCGGTCCGTATCTCTGCCGCTTAATCGGATGACGGACATAGGCCATTTTACAATGCCTGCTGCCACCTCCTCATAACCCTTTACCGTAAAGGTTTTCTCCACCGGCGCCTGTGCCATGGCAAATTCATCATGCCCGCCCTGAAAATGGTCATGGCTTAAAATAGAGCCGCCAACAATAGGCAAATCCGCATTGGAACCTACAAAATAATGAGGGAACTGCTTTACAAAGTCAAACAACTTGCAGAAGGTTGCGTGTTCGATTTTCATGGGTACATGCTTGGAATTGAACACAATGCAATGCTCATTATAGTAAACATAAGGTGAATACTGAAATCCCCACTGACTTCCGTTGATTGTAACCGGAATAATCCTGTGATTCTG
>JALEIR010000032.1 GCA_022769665.1 Lachnospiraceae bacterium
CTGTAAATCTGCTGCAAATTGCTTCGGTGGTTCGAATCCACCTCCATCCATTTGCTTTAGGTAAATATTTTTCCAATATAAAGCATATGATGTATAAATTAAATATCGCGGGGTGGAGCAGTCTGGAAGCTCGTCGGGCTCATAACCCGAAGGTCATAGGTTCAAATCCTGTCCCCGCTACTCAAGACTTATAGAGGTAATACCTTTATAAGTCTTTATGCCCAGATAGCTCAGTTGGTAGAGCAGAGGACTGAAAATCCTCGTGTCACTGGTTCGATTCCGGTTCTGGGCATTTTTTATTGGCATTAAGAGCCTTAATTTAAGACTTTTAGTGCTATTTTTTTGCATAAAGCCATGCTATAATAACTATGTATGTGTAAAAATTGAGAACTACTGGCGGAGAAGAATTATGGAAAAGAAACAAGCAGAAGAAACAATAAATAATAATAAGATTGAATATGATAACAATGAAACAAAGAAGGCAGAAGTAAAAGAAGAAACAAAAGAAATAGAAGTAAAGGAAGAAACAAAAGAAACAGAAATAAAAGAAGAAACAGAAGAAAAAAAGGAAGTACAAGTTAAAAAAGACGATAAAAATGAAGCCCTGAAAAGTGAAGCTCTGAAAAATGAAGACTACAAAAGTGAAGACCCCAAAAGTGAAAACGAAAAAGCAGGCGAAGTAAAACCCATGGAAACAGAGAATCGAAAAGGCAAAAGTAAGAAAATTTTAATTGGGATAATTATTGGTATAGTAATTGTCGCTGCTTTTGCTTATTTAGGCGTGACATTATTTTATCGGAATCATTTTTTCCCCAATACATTAATTGATGGAATTTCCTGCGATAATATGAATGTTGAAACTGTGGTTCCCTTGATAGATGCGCAGATTTACAAATATGAATTAACGGTTACGGGAAGAAATTATAAAACTGGAAAATCAGGAGAAGTTCTTGGAAGAATTGATGCTAACGATATAGAATTGTCTTTTCAGGATACAAAAGGAGCAGTTGAAACAGTAATGGACAGTCAGAATGAGTTCCTTTGGCCAATGGTATATTTACAAAAGATTAAACACAGTTATTCTTTATCCCAGGGAATCGTTTTTAACGAGGATAAATTAAAAAAGACAGTGGAAAGCTGGGAATCATGTATAGAGGAAAACATGATACATCCTAAAGACGCATATATCAGCGAATACATAGAAGAAAAAAAAGGATATGAGGTCATTCCGGAAACTGTCGGCACAGAACTAAATGTTGTGAAAGTACTGGAAAATATTGAAGTAAAACTGCATGCCCATGAGACGACAATTGATTTAGAGGATACCGGATGTTATACGGAAGCAAATGTGAAGCATGACGATGAGAAATTGAACAGTGCGGTAGAAACGGCAAACAGTTGGCTGAAAACAAACATTGTTTATGACTGGAACGGAAATGAAGTTATTTTGGATGCAGACACAATAAAGGAATGGATTCAGGTGCAACCGGAAGAGGTTACATTGGATGAAGAAGCAGTGTCCCGATTTGTAAAAGAACAGGCATATAAATTTGATACATACGGAAAATCGAAATACTTTAAAACAACGCTTGGAATCGAGATGAAGCTTAACAGCCCCAATTATGGATGGAAAACTGATACAGAGACTGAGACAGAAGAATTGATTCAGATGATATATCAGGGAAGCCAGGTTAAGAAAGAACCGGTGTATAGTATAAAAGCAAAGAATAAGGGGATAAATGATGTAGGAAATTCTTATATTGAAGCAGATTTAACCCATCAGCATCTGTATGTTTATCAGAACGGAGAGATTGTATTCGAGACAGATGTAGTTTCGGGGAAAATGAATTCTACACCAGGCAGTGTTACTCCTGCAGGTATTTTCGGATTGACTTATAAGACAACGAATGCCGTTCTGCGAGGATCAGACTATGAGACACCGGTAAGCTATTGGATGCCTTTTTATGGAAATTATGGTATGCATGATGCAACCTGGAGAGTAAACTTCGGAGGAACAATTTATCAGGAGCACGGTTCCCATGGTTGTATTAATCTTCCGTTGGATTCAGCAGCAACAATTTACAACTATGTATCTACAGGTTTCCCAATAGTTTGTTATTATTACGAAGTAGATCCGCTGGAAGCACAGACACCAACTGAAACGCTGACCGAGGAGGAACTGCTGAGACAGCAGGAACCTACCTTGAGTGGACGTGCAGAACAGGCTCAAAATCAGGAAGGGTAAATGATGAAAACTAGTGTGCGCAGACAACGCTCCGGTCGAAAGGCTCAGCTTTGGCAAAAAAAGCTGGAGCGTTATCGTACAATTCAAAGACAGATAGAGAAGTCAGCTCCGGATATTTTACAGTCACGTAATTTTCGCAGGACCAAGGAATACCTTCAGCATGGCAATATGACTGTTAACAGTCATGTGATGAATGTAGCAAGATACAGTATTGCCTTGAGTGACATGCTTCATATCTGTTGTAACAGAAGAGAACTTATCAGGGGCGCTTTACTTCATGATTATTTTCTGTATGACTGGCACATGCCCGATGTAAAGAATCCACATCGGTTGCACGGCTTCTATCATCCGGGGACTGCACTGCGGAATGCTTCTCGTGAATATAAGCTGACTGACAGAGAAAAGGACATTATTCAGAAACATATGTGGCCGCTTACCATTGTACCGCCTATGTACAGGGAAGCATGGATTGTGACAATGGCAGACAAGTGGTGCTCTTTGATGGAGACCTTGCATATGCACAGGGGCCATGGTGTAATTTTACAGAAACTGAGGAAGGATTAATTTGGAACATCTATTTGATAAGCTGGAACGTTATGGAAACAGCGATATTTATCCCTATCATATGCCCGGACATAAACGACAAGTTTTCGGTGAACTTCCAAAGGAGTTTTTTCAAAGGGATATTACAGAGATAGATGGCTTTGACAATTTGCATCAGCCGGAAGGTATATTGCTGGAATTGCAGGACAGAGCTGCAGCTCTTTGTGGTGCGGAGGAAAGCTTTTATCTTGTCAACGGAAGTACGGGAGGAATTTTGAGTGCTGTCAGTGCTGCAGTACCTTTCGGGGGACATATACTGATGACGCGAAATTGCCATAAATCAGCATATCATGCCGCATATCTGAGAAAACTGAAAATATCTTATCTGTATCCTGATGTTTTGCAGGATTATGATATATATGAAGCGGTAACACCTGCTCAAGTGTGTCTTGCATTGGAAAAGGAAAAAGATATTGACGCGGTACTTGTGGTATCGCCTACTTATGAAGGAAGAATCGCGAATATCCGGGAAATAGCAGCGGTTGTACATGAGAAGGGCATTCCGTTGATTGTGGACGAAGCGCATGGAGCGCATCTGGGTCTGAACAGTTTGATACATGAGAACAGCTGTCGCGCCGGAGCGGATATTGTGATTCAGAGTACGCATAAGACGCTGCCTGCTTTGACCCAAACGGCATTGCTGCATGTAAACGGAAACAGGATAAACAGGGAGTTATTGAAGCGCTTTTTGCATATTTATCAAACCAGCAGTCCATCCTATCTTTTGATGGCAAGTATCGACAATGCACTGTCTTTCGTGGAACGGAAAGGGAGTGAAGCCTTTGGGGAATTGGTAAGGCAATACGGTGAAATGCAAAAAAGACTGTCTCACTGCCGACACTTGAGCTTCCTACAGCCCGATGAAGAAAAGCAGGATATCGGAAAACTTGTTATTTCTACAAAATATACAGATATTACCGGCAAACAACTCTATGATATTTTGTTGGAAAAATATCATCTTCAGATGGAAATGGCTACGGAGAGTTACACTTTGGCTATGTTTACCATAGGAGACAGCAGTCCGGGTTATGAACGGTTGACCGGTGCTCTTTTGGAGATAGATGAGAAACTGTTTTCGAAAGTAAAAGCGGAGACGGACAAAGAAATAGATGATTTTGTTATAACCGAAGATAAAAGTGCGGAGGATGCATTGCCGTTATCGGAAGCATGGGATGCTGAAACAGAAGAAATTCCTTTGGATGAAGCGGCAGGAAGATATGTGGGAGAGTTTGTAAATCTATATCCTCCGGGGGTGCCGGTTCTTGTACCGGGGGAAAGAATGTCAGAAAAACTGGCCCGGAGAATTGTCGTCTGGTTGAAGCAGGGTTTGACGGTTCAGGGAATAAAAATACGAAAGGACGAATACCTGATTCAGGTATTGAAGGTGGTACATGGAAAACAGAGTTTGGAATAAAAGTGGATATGAAAAGGAAAATTATATGAGAAAAACAAAAATCGTTTGTACAATCGGACCTGCAAGTGAGTCTGAGGAACGTTTGAAGGAATTGATGCTGGCGGGAATGAATGTGGCGAGATTCAATTTTTCACATGGAACCCATGAGGAACAGAAGGTAAAGTTCCAGCGGGTATTAAAGGTTAGAGAGGAGTTGGGACTTCCCGTAGCGACTCTCTTAGATACCAAGGGACCGGAGATTCGTCTTCGCGACTTTGAAGGCGGTAAGGCGGAACTGATTGCAGGAAATCAATTCATTTTGACTACCGAAGAGGTAATGGGAACTGCCGAAAGAGCCACTATTTCCTATAAAAATTTAAAAAATGACATAGCTGTCGGAACCACTATCCTGATTGATGACGGTTTGATTGAAATGTATGTGGAGAAAATCCGGGGGGAGGAAATTGTCTGTCGTGTGGTTAACGGCGGTTTTGTATCCAACCACAAGGGTGTCAATGTGCCGGGAGCCGTTCTGTCCATGCCCTATATCAGCGATGTCGACAGGGAAGATATCTTATTTGGTATCGAGATGGGCTATGAGTTTATCGCAGCTTCCTTTGCAAGATGTAAAGAGGATATCATGGAACTGAGGGAAATCCTCAAGAGCCACGGAAGCGACATGAAAATTATTGCCAAAATTGAAAACATGCAGGGAATACAAAATCTGGAAGAAATTTTAGCAGTTTCTGACGGTGTCATGGTAGCAAGAGGGGACATGGGCGTGGAAATTCCGTTGGAGGAGGTCCCGGTGCTTCAGAAAAAGATGATTAAGCTTGCCAATGCCCAGGGGAAGCACGTAATTACCGCAACACAGATGCTGGAGTCCATGATTAAAAATCCCCGACCTACCAGAGCGGAAGCCACGGACATTGCTAATGCAATTTATGACGGAACCACGGCGATTATGCTCTCCGGAGAAAGCGCAGCGGGAAAATATCCTGTGGAAGCGGTAAAGACTATGGCGAGAATCGCGGAAAGTGCCGAAAAAGATATTGATTATCGTTCCAGAATGCGCCGGAACGATGACGGAGATAAGAAAGAAATTACAAATGCCATTGCTTATGCAGCATGTTCGGCTGCAATGGATTTGGAGGCAGCAGCAATTATTACGGTTACAATGTCCGGTTTTACGGCAGGAGCGATTTCCAGATTCAAACCTAAATGTCCGATTATCGGTTGTACCATCAATGAAAGAGTGTACAGACAACTGAATTTACAATGGGGTGTAAGTCCCTTGATGATTAAGAGGGAGAACAATACGGATGAGCTGTTTGCAAATGCCGTAACCGAGGCTAAAAAGGCGGGCTATGTGAAGACCGGGGATACCGTGGTAATAACGGCAGGAGTGCCTTTGGGCACTGTCGGAACAACAAATATGATTCATGTGGTAGAGGTAAACTAAGCTGATGGGGAAGATTATTTGTCTTATGGGGAAAAGCTCCACGGGTAAAGACACGATTTTCAAACGTCTGTTGGAGGATGACACTTTGGAACTGAAAACCATTGTGCCTTATACTACCAGACCGATTCGGGTGGGAGAGAGAGACGGGGTAGAATATTTTTTTACCGATGAAGAAGGATTTCAACGTCTGAAGGACCGGGGAAAAATTATCGAAGCGCGGGAATATCATACCTTTCATGGCTTATGGAGATATTTTACAGTGGATGACGGACAGATAGAGCCGGAGTACAGCTATATCATGATAAGTACGTTGGAGGCATACCGCCATCTGCAGGTTTATTTCGGAGCAGACAGAATTGTTCCGGTTTTGATAGAATTGGATGACGGAATCCGGTTGCAGAGAGCTTTAAATCGGGAATTGAAACAGGAGAATCCCAAATACGAGGAAATGTGCCGCAGATTTTTGGCGGACAGTGCAGATTTTTCAGAAGAAAAAATCGTAGAGTGCGGCATCAAAAGGCGGTTTGTAAATGACGAACTGGAACGATGTCTGGAAGAAATAAAGCGTTACATAAAGGAAACGTTACGAAACTGATAGCGGAAGGAGGGCAGGCATATGGATATTAAAGTGAATCAGGTGAATCAGGCGGCTCCTGCTGAACAGATACAGAGCACTCCACCGTCAGACGGTACTTTTAAATTCATGCTTGCCAGTCACATTGAGGAGGCAGAACTGCAGACCAGGCTTCAGGGACTCATGGAGGAGATTACCATGCAGGGCGAGAAGCTGGCAAAGCGTCGTGACGTAAAGGATATGAAGCATTACCGCGGATTGATAAAGGATTTTTTGAATGAAGTAGTGACCCATTCCCATTCATTTTCCAGGGAGAACTTTCTGGACAGAAGGGGCAGACACAGAGTTTACGGCATCATCCGACTGGTGGACGAGAACCTGGATCAGCTGGCTCAGGAATTGATGAAGGATGAGAAGGATAATCTGGCAATTCTGAATAAAATCGGGGAGATCAGAGGTTTGCTGCTGGATATTTTCACATGATTAGTGTATTGCAGCAGGGATAGCAAAGAGCAGCTACAAAAGACAGGAGGGTAGTTCTTATGGCAAAATTTCAGGATATCATCGGACAGGAGCAGATAAAGGAACATCTGCAAAATGCCATTGCTGCGGGAAAGGTTTCCCACGCATATATCATAAACGGAGAAAAATCTTCGGGCAAGGAATTTATTGCAAAGGTGTTTGCCATGGCATTGCAATGCGAAAAGAAGGAAGCAGAGCCCTGCCAGGAATGTCATTCCTGCAAACAAGCATTGTCTGACAATCATCCGGACATTATCCGCGTGACTCATGAGAAACCCAACACAATCAGTGTAGACGACATCCGCGCTCAGGTCAACAATGATGTGGCAATCAAGCCCTACAGCGGTTCATATAAGATTTACATCATTAATGAAGCGGAGAAGATGACTCCTCAGGCACAGAACGCCATTTTAAAAACCCTGGAGGAACCGCCGGAGTATGCAGTGATTCTGCTTCTTACTACCAACGTAAATTCACTGTTGCCCACCATTCTAAGCCGTTGTGTTGTGCTGAATATGAAGCCGGTAGCAGATGAACTGGTGAGAAAATACCTGATGGAGCAGCTACAGGTTCCGGATTATAAGGCAGAAGTCTGTGTTGCTTTTGCAAGGGGAAATATCGGAAAAGCCAAGGCACTGGCATCCAGCGAAGATTTTGAAAATGTAAAAGCAGAGGCACTTTCTTTATTGAAATACATAAAGGACATGGAACTGAGTGAAATTATTGCAGCAATTAAAAGGATTACGGAGTACAAACTGGAAATCAATGATTATTTGGATATTTGTGCCATCTGGTATCGGGATGTACTTCTTTTTAAGGCTACAAATGATGTAAATCATCTGGTATTCCGGGAGGAGATACAGTCTCTTCGAAAAATTGCTCAGCGCAGCAGCTACGAAGGCATAGAGAAAATTATTGAAGCACTGGATACAGCCAAGCACAGACTGGATGCGAATGTGAATTTTGAGCTTACTATGGAGCTCCTGATGTTGACCATTCAGGAGAACGGATAACAGAGACATGTACAAAACGATTCAGAGGAAATGTAACAGTGGCATTTTTATTTTATTTATGTTAAAATAGCAGTTGTGGCATCATTTATATGCCGCAGCTGCTGTTTGTTTACGCGGATAATCCGCATGTTTATGAGGCGCAAGACGCCGGTGAGGTGAATAGATGACTAAAGTAATAGGTGTAAGATTCAGAACTGCGGGAAAGATATATTTTTTTGACCCGTTAAATTTTGAGATAAAACGCGGAGACCACGTCATAGTGGAGACCGCAAGAGGCATTGAATTTGGAACGGTCATGACCGGAGTGACGGAGGTGGAGGATGAGAAGGTTGTTCAGCCTCTGAAGCCGGTGATTCGTATTGCAAATGAGAGGGATATAGAGCAGGAGGCAAACAATAAGGTGAAGGAAAAGGAAGCCTTTCGCGTTTGTCTGGAAAAAATCCGCAAGCATGAACTGGAAATGAAGCTTATTGATGCGGAGTATACCTTTGACAATAATAAGGTTTTGTTTTACTTTACCGCAGACGGGCGTATTGACTTCCGCGAGCTGGTAAAGGATTTGGCAGGTGTATTTAAGACCAGAATTGAACTGCGGCAAATCGGTGTCAGAGATGAGACTAAGATTGTTGGCGGCATCGGTATCTGTGGACGTCCTCTTTGCTGTCACAGCTACCTTTCCGATTTCGTTCCCGTATCCATCAAGATGGCAAAGGAGCAGAATTTGTCCCTGAACCCTACAAAGATTTCAGGTGTTTGCGGCAGACTGATGTGCTGCCTGAAGAATGAAGAGGAAACCTATGAGGAACTGAACCGGAGACTGCCCGGCATCGGAGATTTTGTGACCACGGAAGATGGCCTGAAGGGTGAGGTACAGAATGTCAATGTGCTGCGCCAGTTGGTGAAGGTGGTTGTGGAAAACGGAGACGAAAAGGAAATTAAAGAATACCCGGTTGAACAGCTTCAATTTAAGCGCAGACACGGCAAGAAGGAAAAAATGGACTTGTCCAAAGAGGAGATGCGGGAACTGGAGAAGCTGGAGGAGGAAGAACAACAGGAGAACCGCGAGGCGGAAGAATTGCAGGAGAACCGTAGCCGTCAGGATGGTGAGCAACGCCGGGATAATCGAAACCGTCAGAACGGTGAACAGCATCGTGATAACCGGAACCGTCAGGATGGTGAGCAGCGCGGCGATAACCGAAATCGTCAGGATGGTGAGCAGCGCCATGATAATCGGAACCGTCAGGACAGTGAGCAGCGCCGTGATAACCGGAACCGTCAGGAAGGGGATCAGAATCAACCCGGCGAGAAGCAACGCAGTGATGAGCAGCATCGGGACGGTGAACAGAGGCAGCGCAGGAACCGCCATAACCGAAACCATCGCAACAGGCCGAGACAGGAAGGTCAGGAAGGACAGTCGAATGGCAATCATTCTGAAGGATAATGAAAGACTGGATGACCTGCAGAGAAACGGTTATAAAATTATTCAGAACCCGGAGAAATTTTGTTTTGGGATGGATGCAGTATTGCTGACAGGTTTTGCTCATGCGGGGGAAAAAGACAGACTGTTGGATTTGGGAACGGGAACCGGAATTATCCCCATTCTCATGGCGGCAAAATACCATTGTGCTCACCTGACAGGTCTGGAGATACAGCCTGAGAGTGCCGATATGGCAGCAAGAAGTGTGGCACTGAATAATTTATCGGATAAGATAGATATTGTAACAGGAGATATGAAAGAAGCAGACAATATTTTCCCGTCTGCTTCTTTTGACTGCATTACCTGCAATCCTCCGTATATGATAGGAAAGCATGGAATTACAAATCCGGATGCACCGAAAGCCATAGCCCGCCATGAAATATTATGTACCTTTGAGGATGTAGCGAGACAGACTGCAAAGCTGCTCAAGCCGGGAGGACATTTTTTCCTGGTGCATCGTCCTTTCAGGCTGGCAGAAATTATGACAACATTGGTGCAGTACAAGCTGGAGCCGAAGCGTATGCAACTGGTCTATCCTTATGTGGATAAGGAGCCCAACATGTTGCTCATTGAGGCTGTGCGGAGCGGAAAATCCCGTATGACGGTGGAGAAGCCGTTAATCATTTTTCGGGAACCGGGTGTCTATATGCCGGAGATTTGTGATATGTACGGTTTTTGATATGCAGCAGTCTGCGGAAGCCGGTACTGTAATTTTTCGAATTTGATTGTGAGCAACAGGAGGTGACAAGGATGCCGGGAACTTTATATTTGTGTGCAACGCCCATCGGTAACCTGCAGGATATGACACCAAGGGTGGTGGAAACCCTGCAGACTGTAGATGTGATTGCGGCGGAAGACACGCGCAACAGCATCAAATTGCTGAATCATTTTGATATTCATACGCCTATGACCAGTTATCACGAGTATAATAAGGTGGAGAAAGCGAGACAGCTGATAGCACAGCTGCAGTCGGGGCAAAATATTGCATTGATTACCGATGCCGGAACCCCCGCCATCTCGGATCCCGGAGAGGTTTTGGTACGTATGTGCCATGAAAGCCATATTCCCGTTACTTCCTTACCCGGTCCGGCAGCCTGTATCACAGCGCTAACTCTTTCCGGTTTGCCTACCAGACGGTTTTGTTTTGAAGGATTTCTGCCGGCCGATAAAAAAGAAAAAAAGCAGGTTTTGGAGGAACTGGCGGATGAGAGCCGCACCATGATTCTCTATGAGGCGCCGCATCATCTAGTGCGTACACTGGAGGAACTTTATGACACCTTGGGCAATCGCAAGATTACCCTTTGCCGGGAATTGACCAAGAAATTTGAGACCGTTATGCCCACTTCCCTTGAAATGGCTTTGGAATATTATAAAAATGAGGAACCCAGAGGAGAATACGTTCTTGTCATTGAGGGTAAAAGTTTTGAAGAGAAGCGCATGGAAGAAATCAATTCCTGGGAGAATATGTCCATAGAGGAGCATATGGCTTACTATGAAAACAAGGGAATGGACAGCAAGACAGCCATGAAGCAGGTTGCTAAGGACAGAGGGGTTGGAAAGCGCGAGATATATGCGTATTTAAATATGTAGTATGTTAAACGCCCGAAATGTGCCGGGAAGGTGGATATTCGGGTTTTTGAGAAAAATTACGGAAAGGTGAGGGATAATATGGCAGCTTCAAATTGTGACGCGTGTGTCAATTATGTGTATGACGAGGATTATGAGTGTTATTGCTGTCTCGTCAATTTAGATGAGGATGAAATGTATCGTTTCCTGTCGGGAACCCAGAAGGAGTGTCCCTATTTTCGGTTGGATGATGAATATGCAGTGGTGAGGCACCAAATATAACGGGAGAGGAAAAGTAATTTTATGAAATTTATGAAACAGCTTGCCATTATCATGGTCATTTCATTCATTGCGGAGATTATGGAAGTTTTGATACCTCTGCCAATTGCTGCCAGCGTTTATGGTCTGGTGCTGATGCTGATTGGACTGGTTACGAAAATAATACCTTTGGAAAAGGTAGAAGGAGCAGCAGATTTCCTGATAGAAATCATGCCGATTTTGTTTGTACCGCCTACAGTAAGCCTGATTGCAAATGTGGAAGCACTGAAACAAATGTTGGTGCCGCTGTTTGTTATCAGTATTGTAACAACGGTTCTGATTATGGCAGTCACAGGAAGGGTAACTCAGGGAATTATGCGGCACGACGGCAAAAATCGGGACAGTATCGGACAGAAGGAGGAACAGCAATGAATGAGATCTTGACAGGGTCCGTTTTTTTCGGCATGTTTCTGACGCTTGTCTGTTATGAGATTGGATTATGGGTTAAAAAGAAGACGAAGCTTTCTGTGGCGAATCCGTTGCTGATTGCAACTATCATCATTATCGCAGTCTTGTTGATATTTCATATTGATTACGATAATTATCAAAATGGTGCAAAATATATTCAATATTTCCTGACTCCTGCTACTGTGAGCCTTGCAATTCCGCTTTACAGGCAACTGGAACTGTTGAAAAAGTATCCGAAAGCTATCATTGGAGGAATTGTCTCCGGAGTTGTAACAGCCATGTGTAGTATTTTTCTGCTCAGCCTGGCTTTCGGTTTAAACCATGAGCAGTATGTGACTTTATTGCCGAAGTCTATTACCACAGCCATTGGTATGGGAGTGTCCGAAAAAATGGGCGGTATACCTGCACTGACGATTGCAGCAATCTGCGTGACCGGTATTACGGGGGCAATTCTGGCAGAGGCGGTCTGTAAATTGTTCAAAATAGAAGAGCCCATTGCCAAGGGTCTTGCCATAGGGACAGGCGCCCATGCGCTCGGAACCTCGAAAGCCATGGAGCTTGGAGAGGTGGAAGGAGCCATGAGCAGCCTTTCCATTGTGGTGACGGGTATTCTCACCGTGCTGGCTGTGTCTTTTTTTGCAACTTTGATTTAAAAATCCGGTCTGCGTTGATTTGCAGACCGTTTTTTTTGCATATTTTTCCGGAAAAACGTTCACAATAACCTCGTATAAAACATAAAGGAGGTTACGATATGACCAACATTTCTGAACTGGATTTGCAGAATCTGCGTCATCTGATGGGCGGCTTTGACACCACTCACTGTAAGATGCAGGCTTATGCGCAGGAAGCAACTGATCCTCAGGTGAAGCAGTTCTTTGAGAAAGGTGCAAAGACCGCTATGGACAATAAGCAGCAGCTTATGAAATTCTTAGGTTAAGGAGAAGGAAAAATGCAGGAAAAAATTATGGTGGCAGATACCCTTGCCGGTATCAACGGAGAACTGACCCGTTATGCGGGAATGATTGCACAGTCTGAGAACAAGGAGTTGAAAGCAACCTTAAAGCAGATGCGCAATGCCTGTGAACAATCTCAGGAAGAGCTGTATAATATTGCCAGAGAAAAATCCTACTATGTGCCTGCCAGCAAGGCGACCGAGGAAGAGGTCCGGCATGTAAAGAACCTGTTCACCCAGGGAACTCTGTAAGGCAATGGTGAGAAAGGTGCGCAGCTATTGCGCACCTTTTTGCGCATAAGCTGCATGATTAGCCCATAAACTTTAAGTGAATAAATATTGTGGGATAAATCATGTTAAATGCAATCTGGGCATTTATGATTCTGCTGGCGGTGGTTTTTGCCGCATGTACAGGGCATATGAGCGATGTGACAAATGCAGCGTTGGACAGCGCGGGAGAGGCAATCTCTCTCTGCCTTACCATGGCGGGGGTTGTGGCACTTTGGATGGGATTGATGGAAATTGCAAAGAAAGCAGGATTGATTGAAAAAATGACAAGAGGAATTTCTCCTTTTTTGACTTTCCTGTTTCCCCGGATTCCGAAAGCCCACCCGGCGAGAGAATACATAGCAGCCAATATTATCGCAAATGTTTTGGGACTGGGATGGGCCTGTACACCGGCAGGATTAAAAGCTATGAAAGAACTGGCAAATTTAGAAGCGGAGAGAAGTAACCCGGAATACGTGAATGCATCAGGAGACAGACAGGCCAGCAACGAAATGTGCAATTTCCTGATTTTAAATATCTCATCTCTGCAGCTGATTCCGGTAAACATGATTGCTTACCGCAGCCAGTACGGCAGTGCCAATCCTGCGTCCATTATTGCTCCGGCCATTGCAGCAACGCTGTTCAGCTCTCTGGTGGCGGTTGTCTTCTGCAAATGGAAGGACAGAGGAGGGATAAAATGATCAATGCGTTAGCGCATATTTCGGATATCTTGATTCCGATTTTGTTCTTTTTCATTGTGGGCTACGGTTATGTATCCAAGGTGAAGGTGTATGAGAGCTTTCTGGACGGAGCTAAGGATGGCTTGAAAATCGTGGTGGATATCGTACCTACGCTGATTGGCCTGATGATGGCGGTGGGAATGCTGCGGGCTTCCGGTTTTTTTGATTTGTTGGGAAAGGTATTTGGCTCCATTACGGAAAAGGTGGGATTACCGGCTCAGTTGATGCCGTTACTGATTGTGAAGCTGTTTTCTTCTTCGGCGGCGACGGGGCTTGTGCTGGATATCTTTAAAAATTCCGGTCCTGACTCATATGCAGGGACATTAACCTCTATTCTGATGAGCTGCACCGAGACGGTATTCTATACCATGAGCGTCTACTTCCTGGCAGCCAAGGTGACAAAGACACGATACACTCTTGCCGGAGCGCTTCTGGCGACATTGGCGGGCACAGTGGCAAGCGTGGTGCTGACAGCAATGTTGATAACATGAAGGCGTCGTAAATTTTGGGGATTAGGCTGAACTGTTGTCGACTGTTGCAGAATCCAAAATTTTCTTGACAGGCACAGGATGTTGCGCTATAAATAAAGGAGTTAGAGCGAAGGAGCTGATTGGACCATGTGCCAATGAGCTCCTTTTTTGTTCTCAAATATGCTTTATGTGCAGAGAACGAGGAGCTTTCAATCATTTAGAAAGGCTTGAGAAAAATGGAAAAAGAAAAAAAGACGGAAGAAAAAGAATTAGAGTGTCCTACTGCCGCCGAGGTACTGGTAAAATGTCTGGAAAATGAAGGCGTGCAGTATGTTTTCGGCATTCCGGGAGAGGAAAATCTGGATATGATGCGGGCTCTGGAGAAGTCTTCTATCCGTGTAATTGTGGTAAGGCATGAACAGGGAGCGGCATTTATGGCAGATATGTACGGACGCCTGACGGGAAAGGCGGGGGTATGCTTTTCCACCCTTGGCCCCGGTGCAACCAATCTGATTACGGGTACTGCGGATGCCAACAGTGACGGTGCACCCTTGGTAGCCATCACAGGACAGGTGGGAACGGAACGTATGCATCTGACCTCTCATCAATATTTGAATCTGGTGGAGTTGTTCGCACCGATTACAAAGAGAAGCAAGCAGATTGTCAATCCTGATTCAGTCAGCGAAATTATGAGAATTGCATTTAAGTATGCAGAGAGTGAAAAGCCGGGTGCATGTCATGTGGATTTACCAACCAATGTTGCTGCCATGAAGGTAACACCCGGTCCGGCAGCTCTTCCGTTGAAAAAACCGGAACCGAACATAGAAAATGCATCGTTTTCCAGTATCGACAAAGCGGCTGCTTTGATTTTTAAGGCGAAAAATCCAGTAATACTGGTGGGACACAGCGCTGTCAGAAGTGGCGCGGGAGAAGCGATTACCGCTTTTGCGGATGCATTACATATTCCGACGGTGAACACAATGATGGCAAAGGGCATAATCCCTTATACCAACAAATACTCTATGTGGACCATCGGGATTCCCCAGAAGGATTTTCAGAACAAGATTATGGATATGGCAGATCTAGTCATTGCGGTGGGATATGATATCGTGGAGTTTGCCCCCGGAAAGTGGAATGAAGAAGGAAAACATACCATCATTCATATCGATTCCAGACCTGCACATATCAATAAGCTGTTTCAGCCGGAGACGGAAGTTATCGGAGACATCTCTTATTCCCTTCAGCAGATACAATATCGCTGTGAACCTAAGACGGAGCCGTTGGAAATCCTGAAATTGAAGCAGGAGATGGTGGAAGAGTATGAAAGCTATGGACAGGATGATTCATTTCCCATGAAACCTCAGAGAATTCTCCATGATGTAAGGAAGTTTATGGCGGAGGATGACATTGTTATTTCCGATGTGGGGGCACATAAAATGTGGATTGCCCGGGAATACAACTGCTATAAACCCAATACCTGTATTATCTCCAACGGTTTTGCCACCATGGGAATCGCGGTACCCGGAGCGGTGGCTGCAAAGCTGATTTATCCGGAAAAGAAGGTTCTGGCAATTTCCGGAGATGGCGGCTTTATGATGAACAGCCAGGAGTATGAGACTGCTTTGAGAGAAAACATTCCTATTGTAACGCTGATTTTTTCCGATGCAAGCTACGGCCTGATTAAGTGGAAACAGACGGATCGTTTCGGCAGTAGTTGTTATGTTGACTTTACAAATCCGGATTTTGTGAAATATGCGGAAAGTATGCATGCAAAAGGATATCGTGTGGAAAAGGCGGAGGATTTGCTGCCTATCCTGGAGGATGCATTCCGACAGAAGGTGCCCTGCATTATTGATTGCCCTGTAGACTACAGCGAGAATGAAAAATTGTCTGTTTATCTGAAAAATAAATTTGGGGAGTAAATCTACTCCCCAAAAAGATCTTTAGCGATTCCTGCAAGAATATCAACAGTTTTTTCCACACCGAACCGGGAGGAATCAATCATCAAATCCTTGTTTGTAGAGGGACCGTTATATTCCGGACAATACCGTCTGTGATACAGCTCTCTGGAGCGGTCAACCTCTCTTATCATTTTTTTCGCTGTCTTCTCATCCATTTTCAGGATTTCCGTACAGTTTCTTAATCGTGCCTCCACAGGAGCATAGACATAAACATTCAAATGATTTTCCATATCCATCAGAATACTGTCGGCACAACGTCCGACAATGATGCAGGACTCCTTTTTGGCCAGATCGCGGATGATGTTTTCCTGAATGCTGAAAATTTCGTCCTGCATGCTTCCAATGCCCATGCCCAGAGGATATTGACGCTTAAAAAAAGCGGTGTTGGGATTTTCTTCTTTGTCGCTGATTACAGAGACAGGCAGTCCCATGCGTTTTGCGGTTTCTTCCACGATATCCCTGTCGTAAAATTCTATTTGCAGAATCTCGGACAAATGCTGTGCAATGGTCCGGCCGAGACTTCCGAATTGTCTGGAAATGGTGATTACATACTGCTTCATAACGAATTTCGCCTCCTGTTATTCTGCTTTGACGGGAAGTGCCCGTTTCTTTTTCTCTTGCATACTTCTCACAATGCAGGACAGTGAAAAGTTGATGACAAAGTAAATCAGGCAGGCAAAACCGAACAGTACAAAGACATCAGACACATTTACTGTGTTTAACCCATTGTATCTGTGCGCGGAGCTTAACAGCTTTTTCACTCTCGACATCAACTCGATGGTAGCTACGTTTGCCAGATAAGAGGAATCCTTGACTGTGGTGATAACCTGGCTGAGCAGAGTCGGCACGATATTTCGGTAAGCCTGGGGCAGGACAATATACCACATAATCTGAATGGTGTTAAATCCCTGGGAGTGTCCCGCCTCAAATTGCCCCTGTGCCACGGAATTTAATCCGCCGCGCACAATTTCCGCAATAACAGAAGAAGTAAAAAGTATCAATGCGATTACCGTTTTGAACAACAGTTTCACCTCAGCGGAGGACAAACCGAACATTTTTTTCTCCAGAAAAGCAGGACAGGGACAAAAAACCAAACAAATAAACAACCATAAAAGCAAAGGGGTGTTTCGGAACACTTCTATGTACGCGGTGGAAAGCCATTTGAAAACCCGTGCGGGACCTCTGTTGCAGTAGTTTCGAAGCAATGCCAGCAGAGAACCGATTACCAGGCCCAGAAGAACGGCAGTCACCGAAATAATCAACGTAAACAGCACACCCTTTAAGATATAAATCAGAACAGCGGAATTTGTAATAATGGAGATACTTCCTTTTAAATTTTCCATAATCTACGCCATCCTTTCCGTATTCTGACCAACCTTGGCGGTACGTACATCCCGCTTCTTCAAGGAAATTTCCCACATGCTTGCAAGGGAGGACAGAGGGCAACATACAAGGAAAAACAGTAGTCCGCTGACCAGATAAGCAGGTGCGTAAGCACCACCGGTGGATTCTCCCGTTACAAAGTTGTAGGTGGCGGAAATCAAATCTGTTCCGCCCACTATGTAGAGACAGGAGGTATTCTTTATCAGATTGACCACCTGATTGACCATAGGCGGCAAAATAATTTTGATACTTTGAGGCAGGATGATATAGTACATTTTTCGGACATATCCGAATCCCTGGGAATCGGCAGCCTCAAACTGACCCTTGGGAATTGCCTGTATGCCGGCCCGGATTACCTCGGATACATAGGCCCCGTGGTAAACCCCAAGGGCAATGATACCGGTTTTGATAATACCGGGACTCATACCGGCGAAAGCCAGAGAATAATATAAAAAGCACATTTGCAGGAGGAGCGGCGTGTTTTGAATCAGTTCCACATAAACCCGCGCGATTGCGCGCAACAATTTACTTCCGCCGGTGGCAAACAAACCGGAAATGATGCCGATTACCAGTGCCAGCAGCAGTCCGAAAAGAGCCGTCAGGGCTGTGTTTCCCAACCCCTGCAGAAAAACTTCTCGAAAAGTCCATATTTTATTCCAGGCATCTGCGGAGAATAATTCACTCACGTCGCTTACCTCCTATCAGAAATCAATTTTATTCAATGCCGTTTTCGGCAATCAGTGCGTCAATGGTTCCGTCAGCCAGCCAACCGGTAATCAGCTCCTCGCAGAGTGCACTGAAATCGGAGCCCTTTGTGGTAGCAATGCCATATTCCTGAGGAGAGAACTTGTCAGCAATATAGGAACGGGAATCTGTATTGTATACGGCAAGGATGGACTTATCTACACAGAAAGCATCTACCTCACCGGCACTTAAAGCGGTAGAAATGGTAGGGTAATCATCATACTGCTGGAAGCTGATACCGGTTGTCCAGGTAGCAGCGTCAAAGGTATCCGGATCAAAGGATGAACCATCGATAAAACCACCGTCAATCATTGCCTTGGTTAAGCTCTTGGCAGAGGTTGAACCGGAGGAAACACCGACTTTTTTGTCAACCAGGTCAGCAAGACTTGTAATTCCTGAGGAATTCTCTACCAGAACGGTTACATAATCTGTGTAGTAAGGCGTGGTGAAATCCCAGCTCTTTTTCCGCTCATCGGTGATGGTAAAGGTTGCAAGAACACAGTCGATATCACCCGAATCCAGAAGTTCGGTTCTGGTGGCGGCGGTAACTGCCGTAAACTCGTAATCTACGCCGAGATATTCCGCAATTTTCTTTGCCAGTTCAATCTCAAGACCGGAATATTCACCGGTCAGCTCATCCTGATAACCAAATCCCAGTACAGCATTCTTCACACCGACGCGAAGCACACCTCTGTCAACAATAGCCTGAACGTCAGGTGCATACTCCGTTGTCGTTTCGGTCTCGGAAGAAACCTCGGAGGAAGACTCTGCAACAGTTTCGGAAGACTCGGATACGGAAGAGACTGCCGGAGTTTCTTCAGAACCACAGCCGGATAATACGGACGCAGTCATTACGGCAGCAAGTAACAGTGCTGATAACTTTTTCATTTTCATAACATTCTCCTCATTTCTGCACGGCAATCATGGGAGGGAGCCGTGCGTTCCCTTTTATTTCAAGCAGCGGATTACATCTGTATTTATGCCTTAACGGTTGTTGGGCTGACAGAGCAACACGCTGCAGGAAATCAAAATTATTTGCGGATGATTTTGCTCAGGAACTGCTTTACCCTCTCGTTCTTGGGATTATCGAAAAATTCATCGGGTGTGCCTTCCTCCAGAATCTGTCCGTCAGCCATGAAGATGATACGGTCGGCAACCTGTTTGGCAAAGCCCATTTCGTGTGTAACCACTACCATGGTGATATTTTCCTTTGCCAGTTTAATCATGACATCCAAAACCTCTTGTATGGTTTCAGGGTCCAGTGCGGAGGTAGGTTCGTCAAAAAGAATAATTTTTGTCTGTGCGCAGAGTGCTCTTGCGATAGCGATACGCTGCTGCTGGCCGCCGGAAAGGGTTGTGGGGTAGACATGAGCTTTGTCGGTCAGCCCTACCACATCCAGATAATGATATGCCAGATTCTCTGCTTCTTTTTTGCTCTTATGGTGAAGCTTCATAGGCGCCAGCGTCAGATTTTTTAACACCGTCATATGCGGATACAGGTTAAACTGCTGGAATACCATAGATGTGGTGTCGCGTACAAGCTTTGTCTTGTTCTTGTGAGTTAACTCCTGCCCGTCAATATAGATGTGACCGCTGGTGGGAGTCTCCAGGTAATTCATACAGCGAACGGTGGTGGACTTACCGGAGCCGGAAGGCCCGATGATGACCAGCTTTTCACCTTCCTTGACCTCCAGGTTCACATCCTTCAACACGTGCAAATCGCCGAAATATTTGTTGACATTTTCCAGTTTAATCATTTGCAACCAGACCTTTCCCGCATAAAGGTTTCAATGCGAAATTTTCGGATAAAAAAAGGCGCTTTCTGTTCCCATGGAATCAGAAAACACCTTTGTTTCCTTTTTAATGATTATAAAGTATACACGAATACAATAATAATGTCAATACAAAAATACAATAATTTCCGCTGCATTATTGACAGAAGAATAAATATCGGTTGCAATCAGGCAATAACAAAGGCAAAAAGCATAGAGAAACGAGGGACAAATTATGAAGGAGAAGGAGTTGGATCTTTTTTGCCATGCCGATACCGTTAATGAGCTGTTGGCCCGCTATGGCGTAAAATTCGGAATTTATAAAAACGGAACCTTTCGGGAACAGCTGTTTCCGTTTGATGCCATTCCCCGGGTGATTACGAAAAAGAATTTGATTATCTTGAAAAAGGACTGAAGCAGAGAGCGGTGGCCCTTAACGCTTTTATTAAGGATATTTACCATGAAAAAAGGATTGTAAAGAATGGGGTGGTACCGGAGGAATTTGTCTATGCTTCCGGCGGATATCTGTCACAATGTGAGGGAGTGATGCCGCCGAAAGGTATATACAACCATATATCCGGAATTGATCTGGTTCAGGGCAAGGATGGGGAATGGTATGTATGGAGGATAATCTGCGGGTACCTTCAGGGGCATCTTATCCGATGATTGCCAGGAATTTGTGCCGAAAGGCCAGCCCGAAAACCTTTGAGAGCATACCCATGGAGGACAACCGGAATTACGCACAGATTTTAAAGAGAACCATGGATTATGTAAATACAGGAGGACACAATGTTATACTGACGCCGGGACGATATAATTCCGCATATTTTGAGCATTCTTATCTGGCAGAGCAGACAGGGGCTCATCTGGTTACGGGAAGTGAACTGATTGTGGAAAAAGATCATTTATACTTTATTGACTATTCGGGGCGAAAGGAACCTGTTGGAGCAGTGTATCGGAGAATTTCCGACGAATATCTGGATCCTATCGCTGCCGGAATCTTTGAGGCAGTGAAGGATTATGAATACGGTATGCAGTTTGCATCCTTTTATATGCCGGGAGCCTTTCTGCCCCATGTACGAATTATGAAGACCGGGCTGGAGGATCAAGAACTTGCCTGCAAATTCGGTCTGCCCTATGTGGTGCTTCACAATCCCAGGCCTTTTGATACAACTACATTAAACTATAACTGGCAGATTTGGGAGACAAAGGCTTTTTCCATCTACACCACCAATACAGCCAGATTGGATAAAAAAAGTGCCGGAGAGGCTGTGGAGGCTATATTGAATTTTCTTTCACAGCAGGGGATTGTGAGTTACCATCGGTACAGAGGTTATCATTCCAGGGTAATTGACAGCAGTTCTATGATACCGGTAAGAACCGATGCGGCAGGCTTTTTTGACAGTAAGGTGGATGTGGGGGAGGAGGTCCTGAAAGGACAATTGCTTGCCACGATACAGGATGTCTATACAGCGGAAATCATCGGAGAACTGCATTCGCCGATTAACGGGGTTGTGGCGTTCATGCATGATGAACCCATGACCTATGCCAATACCGCAGTGTTTAAGATTATTGAGGAAGAGCCCTGGTAAGGCTGTCCTTGCATTCGTTGGGTTGTAAGAATATAATGTGTTTATGGAAAACCAAAACACACTTATGCTTATAATTATATTATCCATTGTTGCTGTCGGGCTGATACTGGCGATAATTCTGCTGAGACGTCGCAAAGTCATACCCTCCGATATTGATTTGATGGAGGGTCATGATTTTGAGTACTATTGTGCCGAATTACTGAAAAAACGTGGGTTTCAGGAAGTGGAGGTTACAAAGGGAAGCGGGGATTACGGCATCGATATCCTTGCGGAAAAGGAAGGAGTTACCTACGCTATCCAGTGCAAATGTTATACCGCACCGGTGGGAGTCAAGGCAGTACAGGAAGCCTACGCCGGACGGGATTATTATGACCGGATGGTGGGGGCGGTGCTGACCAACCAATACTTTACCCAGCCGGCGGTGGAGGCGGCAAAGAAGCTGAAAATACTGTTATGGGACCGAGGTTATTTGGAATCCATGATAGATGAGAAATAACATCGGTCCCATTGGGACCACGGTTATGGCGACACTTCCGTCAGGAGCTCGTTGAGTGACAGAAAATCCGCGGGACCGTTATCCAGATAGAAGCAGTGGAAGCGGTAATCACTGTAATCATCTCCCCAAAGAGACCGGGCTCTTTCCCGCAGGGAGAGTATTTCGAGATAACCCAGATAATACTTCAGATAATTACAGGGTTCCTGGACAATGTAGGTATATATGGCCCTGACAGAGGAGGAATCATCAATACCGAATTTCTCAAGGACTTTGGCAACCTGACTGTAGGAAGCATTTTCATAATGAATCATGATATCCAGTAGAGAATAAAGGCATAACTGCAGACTGCGGTTATGCTTTTCTGTTTGGACCCAAAGTGCATCCTGTCCCCGGTTGGTTTCCTGAAGCATAGCGGAAGCATAGTCATAAGACATAAACTCTACATACAAAGCCCATCCCTCCAGATAACCGCCATACCAAAGAAGTTCTTTTACGGGACGTTCTCCCCGGGATAGATCGGTTCTGTTATGATAGGTGTTTTGATAGAGATGTCCGGGGTAACCTTCGTGCGCCAGGGTAGTGTACAGCTCAAGGCCTTTTGGCGTCTTAGGCTCGTTGATATAAATCACATTCCATGTGGTGTCATCCAGGGGCGTTGTCAGGTAAAATGCCGGTGCACAATAGTCCGACAGACTTTGGGAAACTGCTTTTATGGACACGGAGCAGTTGTCGCCGGGAACTGCAGGAAAATTGCCGGTCATGCGACCCTTTAGGTCAGTCAGCATCTGTGCAGCATTCTCATAAGGAAAGTCAACGGACTCGTCATTACTATATTTTTGGGCAATCTCGGGATGCTCCGACAACAGTGCGCGGAGCGTTTCAAATTCCCGGGTAAAATATGTAGTCAACAGTTCCTGAATCTGGGAAACGGAGCGATAGGAACCTGTTTCCGAAATGAGAAGGGATTCGTAATATTCCTTTCCCCGAGGAAAGGCAGCCAACCCGGTGAGAGGGACGGACTCATCCTCCAGAATCAACAGTCCGTCTCCCAAAGCCGTATAAGCAGGCAGTAACACAGTTTTCAATAATCTGTCGTTTGTGTTGATATATTTTTGAGCCTCCTCCGGGGTAATCAGGTTTGCGTCGGTAAGAGATTCCAGACGTTCACGGAAGGTGGTTTGTAAAAAATGGGTACCGGACTGAAGAGAGGAGGCCGAAATAACTGTATCGCATTGTTCCCGGACACTTTTCAGAGAGGCAGCAGGCATGAGAAGTCCGGCATCGGCCTTTTCCTGTTCATAAAGAAGGAGTGAGGCAAAATATTGGTCAGTCTGTTCCAACAGGGACAGATAATCTTCCACATCCCGCTTGCTGCGAAAGGTATATTCCGCCAGCAGAATGGGAAGCTGGGACTGCATGCCGGAAGAAGGGGACAGAGGCTCGTTGTAATAGGAAAAGCTGCTGAGGGTCAGAGAATTTTCGAGATAACGGACCAAAAGCCTGTGCAGCCATGCATCTGAGGCTTCCAGTTTATTCCGGTTCAAAGACTTTAGGGAAGCAAGAGTGTTTTCCAGCGAAATCTGTCCCTGCCTGGAAGCATCCGCACAGTAACCCGGAAGTACAGGGTCATATTCACAGATACCGAAGTCAGAGGGAAAGGCAATGGTATAATGCATATTCAGCGTATTGGAGATCATTTCTTCCGTAAAAAGACGAGAGGTGATGTTGGTGAAACGCTTTTCGTCTTTTTGGTATGAGAAGAGAAATAAAGTCAGGAAAGTAAATGCCAGAAGCAGTATGACCATTAGGAGTAACTGTTTTAATGTAAGTAAGGGACGTTTTTTCAAGAGAAGCTCGCCTGTTTCGATTGGTGTTGTTCATTTATATGTAAAAAATAAATTTGTGATACCTGTAAATGAAACAGACAAAAGGAATATAAAGTTGTATTAAATACAACTAATGGAAATGTGTGCATTAAATGTAAAAGATGTATTGACTGGGAATGACAACTCGGATATACTGAACACATGGAAGATAAACAGACAAAGTACGGTGATTTGATTCACTATCTGGAAAATTTAATAACGGAAGGTAATTTGAAGGCGGGCGACAAGCTTCCCTCGGAGAATGAGCTGACAGAACTGTTCGGAATCAGCAGACAGACTGTGCGAAAGGCTATCGGACTTCTGGAGGAGCAGGGAACAGTGCGCAGGGTCAGGGGAAGCGGTACATATGTGAGCTTTGACCGAAAGGAGAATCTGGAGCATAGGAATCGGATTGCGGTAGTGACAACTTATGTGGAAAGTTATATTTTCCCCAAGACCATTCAGGGCATCGAGAAAATCTTGTTCGAGAGAGGGTATTCGGTTCAGATTTCCTTTACAAACAATACCTTGGAGAGAGAAAAAAATGTACTGACAGACCTAATCAGCCGGGATGATGTGGCCGGTATTATTGTGGAAGGAACGAAAAGCGGTTTACCCAATCCAAACCTGTACCTTTACAGACAACTGATGAACAGGAAAATCCCGATTGTCTTCATCAATACTTATTATCCCGAGTTAGATGTGCCCCATGTATCGCTGAACGATGTAAAGACTGCCGAGACTGCAGTGAATTACCTGATAGGAAAGGGCCATGAGAACATCGGAGCCATCCTGAAGCTGGACGACGGTCAGGGTCGGCTGCGGTATTTGGGATATCTGAAGGCTATGGAAGCGGCGGGTCTGCAGGTTACGGATTCCAGAATGGTTTGGATTGATACGGATGAATCCAAGCAGCTGAATTACTGCCGGGACAAAATTTTGAACAGAGTGGAGGAGTGCAGTGCGCTTTTTTGCTATAACGACCAGATTGCGTTCCAACTGATTCGAATGCTGACTGAGAGAGGAATCCGCGTGCCGGAGGATGTGTCTGTAATCAGTGTGGACGATTCGGATTTGGCTCTTCACAGCGAAGTACAGATTACTTCACTGCCTCATCCAAAGGAAAAACTGGGAGCAAAGGCAGCGGAAGTCCTGTTGGATATGATTGAAGGAAAAAAGGGTGCAAATACAGTGGAGTTTGACACCCGGATTGTGGAAAGGCAGTCCGTGTCGGAAAGAGTGCAGCAGCGGTAAGGCTGCCGGCTGCTGCGAAGTACAGTAGAGATAACGGCGGAAACAACCATAACTGCTGTAAGAATAAAAATATGGAGGATTTGACATGAAAGAAATGAAAAAGTATCAGTTTTGGTTTTGCACAGGCTCTCAGGATTTGTATGGGGATGAGTGTCTGCGCAAGGTAGCAGCACATTCCCGGGAGATGGTGGAAGGCTTAAATGCTTCCGGCGTGCTTCCTTATGAACTTGTGTGGAAACCGACTCTGATTGATCAGGCATCTATCCGCCGTACGTTTAATGAGGCGAATAACGATGAAAATTGTGCCGGTGTTATCACGTGGATGCACACCTTTTCTCCGGCGAAGATGTGGATTATCGGCCTGCAGGAATATCACAAGCCGCTCTGCCATCTGCATACCCAGTTTAATGAGGAAATTCCTTATGATACCATTGACATGGATTTTATGAATGAAAACCAGTCAGCTCACGGAGACAGAGAATACGGACATATCGTTACCCGCATGGGTATTGAGAGAAAAGTTATTGTAGGGCACTGGAAGAATCCCGCCGTGGCCAAACAGCTGGCAGGCTGGATGCGCACGGCGGTGGGAGTTATGGAATCCTCTCATATACGTGTCTGCCGTGTGGGCGACAATATGAATAATGTGGCTGTAACCGAGGGAGACAAGGTGGAAGCTCAGGTAAAATTCGGCTGGGAAATTGACCATTACAACATCAATGACGCCGTAGCTTATGTGGATGCGGTATCCAAGGCTCAGGTGGATGCCCTTGTGGAGGAGTATTACAGCAAGTATGAGATACTCCTTGAGGGCAGAGACCCCGAGGAGTTTAGAGAGCATGTTGCGGAACAGGCCCGGATTGAAATCGGACTGGAGAGGTTTTTGGAGGACGGTGATTATCATGCAATCGTGACTCATTTCGGCATGCTGGGCGGATTAAAGCAGCTGCCCGGTCTGGCAATCCAAAGGCTGATGGAGAAGGGATACGGCTTTGGCGCCGAGGGAGACTGGAAGACCGCTGCCATGGTACGCCTGATGAAGATTATGACGCAGGGCGAAAAAGATGCAAAGGGAACTTCCTTCATGGAGGATTACACATACAATTTTGTACCCGGAAAGGAAGGGATTTTGCAGGCTCATATGCTGGAAGTGTGTCCTACCATTGCCGATGGCCCCATCAGCATCAAGGTACAGCCTCTTTCCATGGGAAACCGTGAGGACCCTGCCCGTCTGGTATTTACCAGCAAGACAGGACCTGCTGTGGCAACCTCCCTTGTTGACCTGGGCAACAGATTCCGGCTGCTGGTAAATGCCGTGGAATGTAAGAAGTGTGAAAAGCCTATGCCGAAATTGCCTGTGGCAACAGCATTCTGGACGCCTCAGCCAAACCTGGAGGTGGGTGCAGCGGCATGGATTTTGGCCGGTGGTGCGCATCATACGGCATTTTCCTATGATTTGAGCGTACAGCAGATGGTTGACTGGGCGGATGCCATGGGAATCGAGAGCGTGGTTATCGATAAGGATACTACCATTCCGGCCCTGAAAAATGAGCTGAGATGGAATTCCGTGTACTATAAATAATCGTATTTTTCAGAATAAACAGGAGGAGACATAACATGAGTGAAGCAGTGAAACATGCAATCAGAGAAGGAAAAACAGCTTTGGGTATCGAGTTTGGATCTACCCGAATCAAGGCTGTTTTGGTGGATGAAAGCCACAACCCCATTGCCATGGGAACCTATGATTGGGAAAACCGTCTGGAAAACAATATCTGGACTTACAGTCTGGAGGATATCTGGAATGGGCTGCAAGGATGCTATCGGAGTCTTGCGGAGGACGTGAAAGCCAAATACGACGAACCTCTGACGGTTATCGGCAGCATCGGCTTTTCCGGCATGATGCATGGCTATATGGCTTTTAATGCGGCGGGTGAACTGTTGGTGCCCTTCCGCACCTGGAGAAATACCATGACGGAGGAAGCCTGCAGGGAACTGACTCCTCTGTTCCATTTCAATATTCCCCAGAGATGGAGTATTGCTCATCTTTATCAGGCGATTTTAAGCGGAGAAGAGCATGTAAAAGAGATTACCTTCTTTACAACACTGGCAGGTTACATCCATTGGAAGCTGTCAGGGGAAAAGGTGCTGGGTATCGGTGAGGCATCCGGTATGTTTCCCATTGATTCCGAAATTCGTGACTATGACAAAAAGATGCTTGCACAGTTTGATGAGTTGGTAGCTCCCAAAGACTTTCCATGGAAGCTGGAAGAGATTCTGCCCAAGGTATTGTGTGCCGGAGAGAAGGCAGGCGTGCTGACTGCCGAAGGAGCAAAACTGCTGGATCCCACGGGAACCCTGAAGCCCGGAATACCCATGTGCCCTCCCGAGGGAGATGCGGGAACGGGTATGGTAGCAACCAACAGCGTGAAGGTGCGCACCGGAAATATCTCTGCGGGAACTTCTATTTTCTCCATGGTAGTTACGGAGAAAGCTTTGGAGAATGTACATGAAGAAATTGATATGGTGACCACACCCGACGGAAATCCGGTCGCAATGGTACACTGCAACAACTGTACTTCCGATCTGAATGCATGGGTTAACCTCTTTGATGAGTTTGCAGGTAAATTTGGCATGAAGATAGATAAGAACGACCTTTACGGAACGCTGTACAGGGAGGCTTTGAAGGCCGACCCGGACTGCGGCGGTCTTGTGGCATATAATTATTTTTCCGGTGAGCCGGTGACCGGATTGAACGAGGGACGCCCTATGTTTGTACGCACACCGGATGCAAAATTCAGCCTGGCAAACTTCATGAGAAGCCATCTGTACAGCGCTATGGCTACTCTGAAAATCGGAAACGATATTCTGCTGAAGGAGGAGCATGTAAAGGTGGATTCCCTGATGGGACACGGCGGGCTGTTTAAAACGCCTGTGGTGGGACAACAGCTCATGGCGGCTGCATTTGACTCTCCGGTTACGGTGATGGATACGGCAAGCGAGGGAGGTGCCTGGGGTATGGCTGTGCTGGCGGCATTTATGCAGGAAAAGGCAGCCGATGAGACGCTTCCCGATTACCTGACAAACAGAATTTTTGCAGGTCAGACCGGAACCACGATTGCTCCCAAAGCAGAGGATGTAGCAGGTTTTGATGCTTTTGTGGAAAAATATAAGAGTACTCTGATTGCAGAGAAAGCTGCGGTTGAAGGACTTCGTTAACACAATAATTATGAGACTGTCCGACAGAATTGCTGCTGATTCACAGGCAGAACGATAAATTGAAATATGGAGAGAAAAACATGTTAGAGGAATTAAAGCAACTGGTATATGAAGCAAATATGGATTTACCCCGCTACGGACTTGTCACCTTTACATGGGGAAATGTCAGCGCCATTGACAGGGCAAGCGGTCTGTTTGTCATCAAGCCCAGCGGTGTGGAATATGACAAGTTAAAGCCCGAGGATATGGTAGTGGTGGATTTAAACGGCAAAAAGGTGGAGGGACGATACAATCCCTCCTCGGATACAGCTACTCATACGGAACTGTATAAGGCGTTCCCGGAGATTGGCGGTATCGTACATACGCATTCTTCTTATGCAACCAGCTGGGCACAGGCAGGGCGCAGTATCCCCTGTTACGGTACAACTCACGCGGATTACATCTACGGAGAGGTACCCTGCGTGAGGTGCCTGACAAAGGAAGAGATTGAAGAAGCATATGAGGAAAATACAGGACACCTGATTGTGAATGAGTTCCGCAGGATGGGCAAGGATCCTGTAGCCGTGCCCGCGGTGCTCTGTAAAAACCACGGACCTTTTGCCTGGGGAAAGGATGCAAAGGAAGCTGTACACAATGCAGTGGTATTGGAGGAGGTTGCCAAGATGGCATACCGCGCGGAGACTATCAATCCACGGATCCAGCCTGCACCTTGTGAGCTTCAGGATAAGCATTATTACAGAAAGCACGGAGCAAACGCATATTACGGACAGAAGGCGGAGAATTAGTGAAAAGTCTTGTGTGTCCGAGCACATTGGGCATTTTTCGGAGAAAAGTGTAGACGAACCCAAAGAACTGTGGTAGTATAGGTTCTGATAGAAAGTGTTGCCGCACAGGCGGCAGAATGGAGGAGACGATGAACAATTTAGAACTGCAGAAGCACGCGAATGATGTGCGTAAAGGCATTGTAACGGCAGTTCACAGTGCAAAGGCAGGACATCCCGGCGGATCTCTTTCCGCAGCAGATATTTTTACTTATCTGTATTTTGAAGAAATGAATATCGATCCCAAGAATCCCGATAAAGAGGACAGGGACCGTTTTGTATTGTCCAAGGGTCATACAGCTCCCGGACTTTATTCCGCCTTGGCCTACAGAGGATTCTTCCCTGTTGAGGATTTGAAAACCTTAAGACATCTTGGCTCTTATCTGCAGGGACATCCCTGTATTCATATTCCCGGCGTAGATATGTCCTCCGGTTCTTTGGGACAGGGTATTTCCGCAGCTGTCGGTATGGCACTTGGGGCAAAGCTGGGACAAAAGGACTTCCGTGTATACACTCTTCTGGGCGATGGAGAGATAGAGGAGGGACAGGTCTGGGAAGCAGCTATGTTTGCCGGATTCCGTAAGCTGGATAATCTCTGTGTCATCGTAGATAACAATAATCTGCAGATTGACGGACCGATTGATCAGGTATGTTCTCCTTATCCCATTGACAAGAAGTTTGAGGCATTTAATTTCCATGTTATCAATGTGGATGCACACGATTTTGATGCGCTTCGGGCGGCTTTTCAGGAAGCAAGAGAAACTAAGGGCATGCCTACCTGTATTGTGGCACACAGCTTAAAGGGTAAGGGCGTTTCCTTCATGGAGAACAGTGTTGACTGGCACGGCAAGGCTCCCAATGACGAGGAGTATGCAGTGGCAATGGCCGATTTGGAGAAAATTGGTGCAGAATTAGAGAAAGCAGGTGAAGCATAATGGCAGATGTGAAAAAGATTGCAACCCGTGAAAGCTACGGTAATGCTCTGAAGGAGCTGGCCGAAGAGTTCCCCAATCTGGTAGTGCTGGATGCTGACCTTGCGGCAGCTACCAAGACAGGTATTTTTAAGAAAGCTTATCCTGACCGCCACATTGACTGCGGTATCGCAGAGTGCAATATGATGGGCGTGGCAGCAGGCTTATCTCTGACAGGAAAGATTCCTTTTGTAAGTTCTTTTGCTATGTTTGCGGCAGGACGTGCCTTTGAACAGGTGCGTAATTCTATCGGATATCCTCATCTGAATGTAAAAATCGGTGCTACTCATGCCGGTATTACCGTAGGTGAGGACGGCGCTACCCATCAGTGTAACGAGGATATTGCTCTGATGAGAACCATTCCCGGCATGGTAGTTATGTGTCCTGCAGATGACGTTGAAGCAAAAGCAGCAGTAAGAGCAGCGCTGGAGTATGACGGCCCCGTTTATATCAGATTCGGACGTGCAGCTGTGCCTGTAATCAACGACAAGCCCGATTATAAATTTGAAATCGGCAAGGGTACTGTTGTCCGTGAAGGTAAGGATGTTACGATTGTTGCCACCGGTATCTGTGTAGATTCTGCTTTGGGTGCAGCGGAAAAGCTGGCAGCAGAGGGAATTGACGCTGAGGTGGTAAGCATTTGTACCATCAAGCCTCTGGATGAGGATATTATTGTAAAGAGCGCAAAGAAGACCGGCAAGGTTGTCACTGTGGAGGAACATTCCGTAATCGGCGGCCTGGGCAGCGCAGTATGTGATTGCCTGTCCGAGAAACTTCCTACTCCCGTGAAGAAAATCGGGATGCAGGATGTCTTCGGCGAGTCCGGTTCCGCAGCAGCCCTGGTTGCAAAATACGGTCTGGATGCTGAGGGCGTTTACAAATCCGTGAAAGAATTTGTTAAGTAATAAAGCGATTTTCCTGTAAAACAAGAAGACGGTACAGACATTTGTCTGTGCCGTTTTTTAATTCTTAATGATTAATTAAACAACTTTGATACAATTTGTGTTTATATTATCTTGCAGAAGGGCAGAAAACAGAGTCAGCGAGAGTATCTGTCCAAAGTTACAGGGGGCGAAAAAATGTCGGAGGGCAAAAGAAGAGAAGCAGATTGGGAGCCTGAGATTATATGTACAAAGAGAAATCCGTATCTGGTGGATTATGAGAAACAAAGAAAACTGCGGGAGAGAAGAGCAGATATCCCCGAACCGCAGAGACATCGGGCACAAGAACCGAAAAACGGCAGACATGAGACAATGCACAGCAGAAGCAGACGGATAGAGAAAAGAAAGCGTCTGTACAGAAAAAGGCTCAAGATGTGTATTTTTGCGTTTTGTATTGTCATGGTACTTTGTTTTTTACTGATGAAACAGGGAAGCATTGCGGTGACAGAAAGCAACAGAAGAAATACGGGGACATCTGAAGGAAGTGTGTCGGACAGTTACGATAACGGAATACAGACAGGAAGTATACAGGGATTGCCGGCTGTTAAATTTGCCGCGCATCCTGACTGGACTGAGGATTTTCTGACACCCAATGAATATTCCAGACCGGGGGAGCCGCTTACGGAAGTGACCAATATTTTTGTTCACTATACCGCGAACCCCGGAACCAGTGCTGCCCAGAACCGAAGCTATTTTGAACAGCAAAAGGATGTTCATGAAGCCAGCGTCAGCGCACATTTTATCATAGGTTATGAGGGGGAAATTATTCAATGTATCCCGCTGGATGAAATTGCTTATGCGGTACAGACGAGGAACTATGATTCCGTGTCTATCGAGTGCTGTTATAAAGCAAAGGACGGCTCCTTTACGCAGGAAACCTACGATTCCCTGATTTCCCTTCTGGCCTGGCTGACAGATATTTATGACCTGGAAACGGAGGATATTCTGCGGCATTATGACTGCGGAGGAAAGAAATGCCCACTCTATTATACGGAACACCCGGACGCATGGGAGCGCTTAAAAGAGGATGTGGCGAATGCCATACAGTGAGCCGAGGGTAGAATTTATGTTGCGGTTACGTGGTTTTTCTGGTAAAATGAGGCTGTAAATGAGGAGGCACATAATGAATATTTTATCTCCGTCGATTTTATCGGCTGATTTTTGTAAATTGGGTGAACAAATAAAGGAAGTAGAACTTGCAGGAGCTAAGTATCTGCATATAGATGTGATGGACGGTATTTTTGTGCCGTCCATTTCCTATGGCATGCCGGTTATCAGATCCATCCGCAAATGTTCGGACATCTTCTTTGATGTCCATCTGATGATTGACAGACCGGAACGGTATCTGAAGGAATTCGCGGAAAGTGGAGCCGATTTGATTAATTTTCATCTGGAGGCTACGGAGGACGTAAAGGGGACCATTGCAAAGATACGTGGTCTCGGGAAAAAGGTGGGTATTACCATGAAACCCGGAACTCCTGCAGAAGCTGTAAAGCCTTATCTTGAACTGGTAGATATGGTGCTGGTTATGACCGTGGAGCCGGGCTTCGGAGGACAGAAGCTGATGCCGGAATGTCTGGATAAGGTTAAGGAAATCCGTAAAATGATTACAGACAGAGGGCTGAACGCAGATATTGAGGTAGACGGCGGCATCAATGTCGACAATGTGGAACTTGCACTGGAATCGGGTGCCAATGTTATCGTGGCCGGCTCGGCAGTGTTTAAAAATGATATTGCGGCAAATGTCAGAAATTTCTTGCGCAAATTTGGGACAGATCAAACGTAGCCGGACAGTTATAGATTGTGTGAAGTGTGCCGATAATCTTCTTAAACAACGATGCTTTGCCTTGTGGGTAACTTAAGATAGGGCAAAGCCGGGAGAGGAGACGGCAATGCAGCTTGGGGGAATCAGTGGGAATCACAGTACGGACAGTCATCAGGTGACGAATTGTATGCACGACCATACACATACCAAACAAGGAGCGTCTGCAGCCTCCGGTGTGAGTGCCAAAGCATTTCAGGTGCAGCAATCAAAGCAGGAGGCACAGCTTTCACTTACAAATCTGATACGGAATCTGTTGGGAGGTGGAAAGCACTTATGGAAGGGCTTTTGGGGAAACGGTTCCACAGCTTCACTTTCCGCGGAAGAGAGCGGAGATAAATCAGGACAGCAGGTTGTGATGCAGCTTGGTGAAGAGATGAATCCTTACTTTCAGACACTTTCGGACAATAGCCCGGTAACCGGGATGCCGCTTGTGCAAAGGATACGTTCCAGAGTAAAGGGTGTGACAGGACAGCTCGCGGGAAAGCTGCCGGGCCGTTTCTTTCGTTTTCAGGCGAAAAACTCTTTTCAGGCGAGGTCGGAACAGAAGCCTGAAGAGAATTTACGAAAGCGGAGTAAGTATAGAAAAGATGAACTGGAGATAGACTGTATATTGACGGACGAAAGCTATCTGCTGGATTCCTATGACAGAAAGGGAGAATATAGTCAGCTGACTACCAAAAAGTAAGCCCTTCCATTGACACAGAAGGGGAATTTGTGTTATTCTGTTTGACAAGTGAGAAATGCAGTGACGAAGAGAGTACGTTTATCTTAAGTCTTGACAGAGAACATTCCGGTATATCGGTGGAAACCGCAAAAGCAGAGTGGTTTTGCAACAACCGAGAGATACCGCTGAGAGGAATGAAGACAGGGTAGGCGGAAGATGGCTTCCGAGCAGTGCACTGAACCTACATGTGAAAAGTTGTGAGGAATTTGCGGATATTCGTGAAACTTCACCGACGAGTAATTTGGAAGGTAAGGCTGCGACAGGTTCCGCCTGTTATAGCGGATAGGGTTGGTGCCGGTATTGCCGGGATACAGACCCGATAAGGTTCGGCTTGTGAAGGCCGGATAAAAAGAAGTGGTACCACGGGCATAGGGCTCGTCTTCTTGCGCAAAATGCGCGGAAGGCGGGCTTTTTGTGTGTGAAAAAGGTGGTGCCGATTACATGGATATTGAAAAAGGAGAGAAAAATATGCAGAACAAAGGACCTTATTATTTAACGACAGCCATCGCTTACACCTCCGGTAAGCCTCACATCGGCAACAACTATGAAATCGTGCTGGCGGACAGCATTGCCCGGTTTAAGAGAAAGGAAGGCTATGACGTTTTCTTTCAGACCGGGACAGATGAGCATGGACAGAAGATTGAACTGAAAGCACAGGAAGCCGGCGTGACTCCCAAAGAATTTGTGGATAATGTGGCGGGGATAATCCGGGGCATGTGCGATATGCTGAATATTTCTTATGACAAATTTATCCGTACCACCGATGAATATCATGAAAAACAGGTACAGAAGATTTTTAAGCGTCTTTATAATCAGGGAGATATTTACAAAGGAGCCTATGAAGGCATGTATTGTACGCCCTGTGAGTCCTTCTGGACAGAGAGCCAGCTGGTGGACGGCAAATGTCCGGACTGTGGCAGAGAGGTAAAACCCGCCAAGGAGGAGGCTTATTTCTTCCGTATGAGTAAATATGCGGACAGACTGATAAAACATATCAATGAGCATCCGGAGTTTATTCAGCCTGTATCCCGCAAGAATGAGATGATGAACAATTTCCTGCTGCCCGGACTTCAGGATTTGTGTGTGTCCAGAACCTCATTTAAATGGGGAATTCCGGTGGATTTTGACGACAAGCATGTGGTGTATGTGTGGCTGGACGCCCTGACAAACTATATCACGGGCATTGGTTATGACGCCGACGGAAACAGCTCAGAGCAGTATAAAAAGTATTGGCCTGCTGACCTGCATCTAATCGGTAAAGATATTATTCGTTTCCATACTATATACTGGCCTATTTTCCTGATGGCGCTGGGTGAGCCCCTGCCGAAGCAGGTATTCGGTCATCCCTGGCTTCTGATGAGCGGCGGAAAGATGAGTAAATCGAAAGGTAATGTCATCTATGTGGACGATTTGATTGACTTTTTCGGTGTTGATGCAGTTCGTTACTATATGCTTCATGAGATGCCTTACGACAACGACGGCAATGCCACCTGGGAACTGATTGCCGAACGCACCAACTCCGATTTGGCAAATACGCTGGGCAATCTGGTGAATCGTACCATTTCTATGAGTAACAAGTATTTTGACGGCATTGTGGCTGACAAGGGTGCGGCAGATGCGGCTGTGGATGATGACCTGAAAGCTGTGGTCACCGGAACCTTTGCCAGGGTTGAGGAGAAGATGGAGACTCTCCGTGTGGCAGATGCATTGACGGAAATTTTCGGAATCTTCAAGCGATGCAATAAGTATATTGATGAGACAGAGCCCTGGGTTCTGGCAAAGGATGAGACAAAAGCAGACCGTCTTTCCACCGTGCTTTACAATCTGGTGGAGGGAATTGTGATTGGGGCATCCCTGCTTCAGCCCTACATGCCGGAGACAGCGGAAAAAATTGCAAAACAGCTGAATACAAGTCTGCGAGACTTTGACGAGCTGGAGAAGTTCGGACTTTACCCTAACGGGAACAAGGTGACGGAACAACCTGAGATTCTGTTTGCAAGACTGGATATGAAAGAGGTGGCAAAGAAGGAAGAAGAGCTGGAGGCAGCTATGCTTGCGGCGGCTGAGAAGGAAGCGGCGGAAGAGGAAAACGAAAGCACTGTCATTGATATTGAAGCAAAACCGGAAATTACCTATGATGATTTCGCAAAACTTCAGTTTCAGGTCGGAGAAATTATAGCATGTGAAGCTGTTCCCAAGTCAAAAAAACTTTTGTGCAGCCAGGTAAAAATCGGAAGTCAGGTAAAGCAGATTGTATCCGGCATCAAAGCCCATTATTCACCTGAGGAAATGGTGGGTAAGAAAGTTATGGTGCTGGTGAACCTAAAGCCGGCAACTCTGGCAGGAGTTCTCTCAGAAGGAATGCTTCTGTGCGCGGAGGATTCGGAGGGTAATCTGGCACTGATGAAGCCTGAAAAGGAAATGCCTGCGGGAGCGGAAATCTGTTAAGAGTGCATACCTGCGGTGCAGAACCGGACTGTTTTATAAAATTTGCGTAAAGTACTTAATTTTTATGTCGAAATGAGTTATACTCGCTATAAAGGTCACAGATACCCTGTTTGGGAACAGCAGGCAATCAGCCTGAAAATGATGAGGTGGATTATGGTAAAGGAAGAGTTTTATTACGACTCACGGGACGGTAAGAGCAGACTTCATGCTGTCAGATATACCCCTGACAGGGAAGACGATATCCGCTGTGTACTTCAAATAGTACACGGCATGGCAGAGTATATCGAGAGATATGAAGAGTTTGCGGAATATATGACACAAAGAGGATTTGTTGTCACCGGTGAAGATCATATGGGTCACGGAGAATCCGTAGGTAAGGCGGGGTTATATGGTTACTTCTGCGAACAGGATCCTGCTACGGTTCTGGTACGGGACGTGCACAGACTTAAGAAAGCAACGCAAGCACTGTATCCGAATGTGCCTTATGTCATTTTGGGACACAGTATGGGTTCTTTTATCACAAGAAACTATATGTTCCGCTACGGAACGGGAATTAATGCCGCTATCATCATGGGGACCGGTATGCAGCCTCCCCTGGTGCTGGCCGCCTCCAGGGCTGTTGCGGGAATTCAAAAGGCTTTCTGCGGATCTGAGCATGTGAGCAGGTTAATAGATAAGCTTGCTTTCGGCAACTATAACAAAATGATCCCGGATGCTAAAACTCCCATGGACTGGCTGAGCCGAGACAGCGAACGGGTAGATAAATACATAGCAGATCCTATGTGTGGTTTTACATTTACGGTGAATGGATTTTCCACATTATTTGAATTAATATCGCGGCTGCATAATCCGGAGAATCTGGAGCGTATTCCCAAGAAGCTTCCCGTGCTGATGATTTCGGGAGATGCGGATCCGGTGGGAGACTATGGCAAAGGAGTGCGAAAGGCGTACGACAGTCTTCACGGTGTGGGACTTGAAAATATGCAATTGAAACTTTATGAGGGCGCCAGACATGAACTGCTGAATGAGACAAATCGTGCCGAGGTAATGAGTGATATACTGGAATGGCTGGAAAAGACCATTTTGTCCCGGGAGCAGTCAGAAAGTAATGAGCAGACGGGACAACAGTGATGGAGACGGAAGACAGAAAGCTGCCCTATGTAATCAGATGGGCGCACGAAAACGAGTGGGCACCTGCCATGAAAATGATATGGCGTACATTTCTGAAATTTGAAGGCAAAGATTATACGCGGGAAGGAATTCGGAATTTTTTTGAATTTATTACCGATGACAATCTTTATACCGCTTTCCTGAAGGGCGATTATCTGATGATGGTGGCTCTTGACGGAGAACGGATAATTGGTGCGGGAACCATCCGTAACAGAAATCATTTGTCTCTTCTGTTTGTGGATGAAAGCTATCACCGCAGAGGAGTGGGGCGTGCCATTCTCACAGCTCTTTGCAATTATTTGAAGCTGGAAGCCGGAGAGCGATATATGTCTTTAAAGGCATCTCCGTATGCCGTAAATTTTTACAGGCGGCTGGGTTTTCGGGTGGTAAAGCCTGAGGAGGAATATTCCGGAATCCGTGTGACAGCCATGGAAAAAGTGTTCTAGGAGGATGAACTATGAAATTTTTAAATTTGGACAGCCCCCTTATGCAGGGTTTGGGAAAAATGGCTGATTTAATGTGGCTGAATGTGCTGACACTGATTTGCTGTCTGCCCATTGTGACAATCGGTGCATCATTGACGGCTATGAATTATATGGCCCTGAAGATAGCGAGAAATGAGGAATGTTACATAACCAGAGGATTTTTTAAATCCTTCAAGGAAAACTTTAGGCAGGCAACGGTAATCTGGCTGATTTTCCTTGTAGTGATTCTGATTCTGGCAGGTGATTTTGCCATCATAAAGAGTTCGGGAGTAGAATTTGGAGATATTTTTCAGGGCATTTTCATTGCGATTTCGGTTTTGGTGCTTTTTACGTTGATGTATGTATTTCCTGTGCTGGCGAAATTTGAAAACACTGTTTTCAGAACAATTAAAAATGCATTCCTGATGAGTCTGATGCAGTTTCCCAAAACTATTTTAATGATCATTTTATATGTTATTCCGGTTGTTGTTTTCTTTTATGTGATTCAATTGATGCCTTTGGCGTTGCTCTTTGGATTGTCGTTACCTGCCTGGATTTCGGCAAAACTGTACAATAAGTTTTTCAAAAAACTGGAGGATCAGATATTGTCTGAAAGTGCACCGGAGGGTGAGACGGGCGAACCCGAGGAGGATGAGAGAATCTTTAAGGATGAATTGGACCCTGCTCTGGCAGATAAACAGATTCATCCATAAACGGTTGTGGAAGTTGCTTAAGATTGGGAACAGATTTTGGGCAATGTGACAAGCAACGGAAAAAAATGGCAGGATTATAAGCAAATCATACAATCCGCCCCAAAATCTTTGTGAAATAGTGGTATGGCGCAAAAAAGGGGTTTTCGATATACTAGATTCAGGTCGGGCGGTATGTCCGCTTTACAAGAGACAAGAAATATGTGAACATGAAAGGAGTTCTATTATGGCAAGTTTATCTTTGAAAAATGTTTGCAAGGTATATCCCAACGGCTTTGAAGCAGTTAAGGATTTCAACCTTGAAATCGCAGATCAGGAGTTCATTATTTTCGTAGGACCTTCCGGATGTGGTAAGTCTACCACCCTCCGTATGATTGCAGGTCTGGAAGATATTACTTCCGGTGAACTGAAAATCGGTGACAGAGTAGTAAATGATGTAGAGCCTAAGGATCGTGATATCGCAATGGTATTCCAGAACTACGCTCTGTATCCTCATATGTCTGTATATGATAACATGGCATTTGGTCTGAAACTGAGAAAGGTTCCCAAGGATCAGATTGACAAGATGGTTAAGGAAGCAGCAAAGATTCTGGATTTGACACCCCTGCTTGATCGTAAGCCCAAGGCTCTGTCCGGTGGTCAGAGACAGCGTGTTGCCATGGGTCGTGCAATCGTTCGTAATCCTAAGGTATTCCTGATGGATGAGCCTCTTTCCAATCTGGATGCTAAGTTGCGTGTGCAGATGCGTATTGAGATTGCTAAGTTGCATCAGAGACTGGGCACCACCATTATCTACGTTACACATGACCAGACAGAGGCTATGACCCTTGGTACCAGAATCGTAGTTATGAAGGATGGTGTTATTCAGCAGGTTGATACTCCTCAGAATCTGTACGAGAAGCCTTGCAATCTGTTCGTAGCAGGATTCATGGGATCTCCTCAGATGAACTTCCTGGATGCAACCGTTAAGGTTGTTGGCGATACCGCAAATCTGGAGATTGCAGGAAAGAGCATTCCTCTGCCTCCCGCAAAGTCCAAGAAGCTGATTGAGGGTGGCTATGACGGAAAGGTTGTTACCTTTGGTATCCGTCCTGAGGATGTATATGATTCCGAGATGTTTATCGAGACCTCTCCTCAGAGCGTATTCGAGTCTACCGTAAAGGTATACGAGTTGCTTGGTGCAGAAGTTTATCTGTACTTTGATTTGAACGATGTTTCCATCACCGCAAGAGTTGATTCCCGTACAACCGCAAGACCCGGTGACAGCATCAAGTTTGCATTTGATATCGAGAAGATTCATGTATTCGATAAGGAAACTGAGCAGGTTATTACAAACTAATGAAAACATTTATGGGGGTGCTGGTGACAGCACCCCCATTTTGTGGTTTCAGGGAAGTTGCCACTTGCGAAGGCAACAAAAATCAGTTATTATGTAAAAAATGGAATTGAATGTATGCTCGATAGAAAGGCGTAGGTAGCAATATGATTTCAAGTCAGACGATACAGACCAGCATTGACGAACTGAAGACAATTACAAAGGTGGACTTGTGTGTATATGATTTGTCGGGCAATCCGGTGGCATCTACTACGGATCATATAGATATCAGCGGAGAATTAATCAATGGATTTGCAAATTCCCCCGCGGACAGTCAGGTGATAGGGACGCATCATCTTCTGAAAATTCTGGATGAAGGTGAATTATTATATATTCTGGTTGCAAATGGAACGGGCGATGACGTGTATATGGTAGGAAAAATTGCGGTATGCCAGATTCAAAATTTAGCCATTGCTTATAAGGAAAGATTTGACCGAAACAATTTTTTCCAGAATCTGTTGCTGGATAATCTGCTTCTTGTTGACATTTATAACAGAGCAAAAAAACTTCATATTGAGGTTTCGATGCCCAGAGCTGTTTTTTTGGTGGAGACGAAGCTTGAAAAGGATGGCATTGTGACAGAAGTCTTAAAAGGTATGTTCTCTAATCAGGCGGGTGACTATATTACTGCTGTTGACGAAAGCAGTGTTATTCTGATTAAAGCACTGGAAGCTAACAGCACCCATGAGGATTTGATGGAAATTGCCAATACCATAGTGTCCATGGTAAATGCGGAAGCAATGATGAATGTAAGGGTATCTTTCGGCACAGTGGTATCCGAATTAAAGGACGTTTCAAAATCCTACAAGGAAGCAAAGATGGCTCTTGATGTAGGTAAGATTTTTTATGCAGAGAAAAATGTTGCGGCATACAGTGCATTGGGTATCGGACGTCTGATTTATCAGTTGCCGGTTAATCTCTGCAAAATCTTTATTGAAGAAATCTTTGGAGATAACGTACCCAGTGATTTGGATGAAGAGACATTGAATACAATCAATAAGTTCTTTGAAAATAATTTGAATGTGTCCGAGACATCGCGTCAGCTGTTTGTACACAGAAATACACTTGTATACAGAATTGAAAAGCTGCAGAAGAGTACCGGACTGGATTTGAGAAATTTTGATGATGCGTTGACCTTTAAAATTGCTCTGATGGTAGTGAATTACATGAAGTATTTGGATAATAATGAGTATTAATGCGCGGAAGCTGTACGGTTTCCCGGTTTGAGATACCAAATAGGAATATATGAGACAACCCCTCGAATATATTAGAGTAAAATCACGATATAGTCGGGGGGCTTTTTATGTTTTATGAGCGAAAAATCAGATATCTGGATTATTACAGAAACGGTGAACGTTTCAAAAACGGCGGTTTTGCAAAAACAGAGGTCAGAGATGATATCTTTAAGCTGGAAATAGTATTGAAAGGAATATCTCATCCGGATACTGAGTCGGTTGATGTATTATTGTGGGGAGATGGGAGAGAAATCATTCTTGGGCAGGCTGTTGTAAAAAACTGTTGCAGCGATTTCTTTTACAGCGGTTCCCTGAAAAACGGAATTGACGGAAGCGGGATAGAATATAGTGAAATCAGAGGTATCAGAATACCGCTGGGAATGGAGAGCGAGATATCCTGTAAATGGCAGACGGATGGAGAGCCGGTACAAAAGAAACCGGAAGAAGTGACTGCTGCAGAGCAGCACGTGAAGGAGACGCGGGAAATCGAGACAATTGAGAAAGAGTATCAGCAGGAACAAAGTGACGATAAGCAAAAAGCTTGGCCTGAGGAAGAGAACAGGGAACGGGAAAAGAAGCCCGAAACAATTGCTTTGTCGGAAGATAAGTGGTTCCAACTGTTGGCCATTTATCCTCATATTAAGCCCTTTTGCGATGAAAGGGAATATCTTTCTATTGGACCGGCAGATTTTGTGTTGTTTACGTCGGCGTCCTATCGTGCATCAAACAACAGCTTTTTGCTGCACGGCTATTATAATTATCATCATCTTATTTTGACAAGAATAGAGAGAAGGGGCGAAATACTTTACTATTTGGGAGTTCCCGGGAATTACTACGACAGGGAAAAACAGGTGGCTGTCATGTTTGGATTTGAGAGTTTTGAATGTGCGGAAGAACCGGCCCAGAACGGTGATTTTGGTTATTATATGATGAGAGTACAACTATAAGTTATATGCCCTCATTATCAAATTCCGGGATAAAGCTTTCGGTGGCAGTTTCACCTTCCTGCTGAAAACCTTGTTCAATACCTATTTTATCTGCAAAATCCAGTATGCGATTATACTCCTCGTCAGTGATGCGACGGTTCAGTTCCGGATAAGCAGCGACATGCTTTATCGGAGTGTATTGATTCATAATGCTGACATAAATGTCGTTTCTGTAAGACTCATGAAGATATCTTAAAACTTTTTTGGAATCTTTTGCCTGCCCGGGTAAAACAAGATGACGGACGATAACCCCTTTTTTCAACAATCCGGTAGCTGTATCAAAGATAGGTTTTCCGACTTGCCGAAGCATCTCGGAAATAGCGGCGGATGCTTTGGAAAAGTAATTCGGAGCGTGGGAGTATTTTGCAGAAAGCTCTGTGGAAAAGTATTTCATATCCGGCAGATAAATGTCAATAAGGCCTTCCAGCAGTCGAAGGGAGGATGTTTCCTCGTAGCTGCTTGTGTTATATACAACCGGAACGGATAAGCCGTTTGCTTTTGCACGATCCAGTGCAAGGCAGATGTGGGGAATAAAGTGTCCGGCCGTTACAAGATTGATATTGGCAGCACCCTTTGCCTGCAGCTCCATAAAGATTTCCGAGAGTCTTTCTATAGAAATGATTTTTCCTGTTTTTCCTGTGGCTATATTGTGATTCTGGCAAAATACGCACTGTAGACTGCACCCGGAAAAAAACACGGCACCGGAGCCTTGCGAGCCGGAGATACAGGGCTCCTCCCAAAAGTGAAGAGCTGCTCTTGCCGCGTTGATTTCTGCGGTTTGGTTGCAGAAGCCGGTCTGCCCGGCTGCACGATTGGCATGACATTGCCTGGGGCAGAGAGTGCAGTCCGTCATATATGAAATGATATCTTCGGGTGACATGTTCATATGGTTCTCCATTTCGCCGTCTCCGGACAGCGATACATATTTTTTGCTCGTATGTTGCCTACAGGAATGAATACTTCCGAAGAAGGCGTTATTGATTGGATGGTAAAAATACAAGACCGTACACCCGTGAATAACTCCACCCGGTTGCCTTACGGCACATGGGAGGTTCTGCTTAGTGCTGCTTTGTTCCCAACCTGACACGGTTCACAGTTCCCATTGCGTAAGACCGAATTTCATCATTATACCACGAATGTACGGCTTTATTAGTTTAGCCGTTTATACCGGGTTTGTCAAGTAATCGAAGAAAAAATCAATTCAAAGATGGTTTTTCATGACATAAGGCAGTAATAATGGTATAATGTACGTAAGCAAACGGCCTGCGAGCAGCAGATAATAAGTTTGCGCATGTATGTAATCCAAACAGGATGCAGGCGTCGATGCACATCCTGAACAGCAGAAAAGCGACGCAGAAGGAGAAGAACGATGAATAAAAATGCACTTTATCAGCTTTCGTACGGAGTTTATGTAGTGAGCACATGGGATAAGGGGAGAGCCACAGGCTGCACAGCGAACAGCGCCATGCAGATTACCTCCAGTCCTGCAACCATTGCGGTGAGCATTAATCATGACAATTATACCAATCAGTGTATTCAGGATACCGGAAAGTTTGCTGTTTCTATTCTGGGCGAGAATACAGACCCCGGTGTTATCGGAACCTTTGGTTTTTACAGCGGTAAGGACACCGACAAGTTTGATAAGGTAAAACCTGTTGTAAAGGAGTATATGCCTGTTGTGGCAGATGCCTGTGCCTATATTGTCTGTGAGGTTATCGATAAGATGGAGACTTCCAGCCACACTGTTTTTCTGGGGAAGGTACTTGACGCAGATGTGCTGAAGCAGGATGAGCCCATGACCTATGCTTATTACCATAAGGTTATCAAGGGAAAGAGTCCCAAGAATGCGCCGACTTATCAGGGAGATTGATATAGATTTATTTTATGAGGGTGGAATTACGTGAAGATAAAAGTAAAAGAGAAAAGCTACGAGGACGTGTTGGCGATGCCGGTGGGGCTTCATCGGTTGCCTGTGAGACCGGGTATTCTGTTCAGGACACTATTGAAGGTTTTGTCAAAATCCGAACTGAAAGAAACAAATTTTACCTGCAGGGAAATTGGCATGGAGAAGCTGGGAAAACATGAACCATGTTTGATTCTCATGAATCATTCCAGTTTTATTGATTTGAAGATTGCGGCTACGATTTTGTATCCAAGACCTTTCAATATTGTATGCACTTCGGATGGCTTTGTGGGTAAAAATTGGCTGATGCGGGCTATCGGCTGCATTCCCACCAAAAAATTTGTTACGGATTTGACATTGGTGCGGGATATGATGTTTGCGGTAAAAAAGCTGAACAGCTCTGTTCTCATGTTTCCGGAGGCCAGCTACAGCTTTGACGGTACGGCTACACCTCTTCCGGAAAGCCTTGGAAAATGTCTGAAAATGCTGGGAGTACCGGTGGTGATAATCCGTACATACGGTGCCTTTGCCAGAGACCCGTTATACAATAATTTAAAGCTTCGCAAGGTGGATGTGTCTGCTGACATGGAATATCTTCTTTCTTCTCAGGATATTGCGGAGAAGAGTGTGAGTGAGTTGAACACTATATTAAAGGAGAAGTTTTCTTTCGATAACTTTCTTTGGCAGCAGGAAAACAAAATTCGTATTGATGAGACTTTCCGTGCAGATTGTCTGAACAGAGTGCTTTACAAGTGCCCTCACTGCGGTACGGAGGGAAAGATGCTTGGAAAGGGTACGGAATTATCCTGCGGAAGCTGCGGAAAGAAATATGAGCTGACAGAGCTTGGTTATATGAAAGCTTTGGAGGGAGAAACGGAGTATTCCCATATTCCCGACTGGTATCGCTGGGAGAGAGAATGTGTCAGGAAGGAGTTGGAAGCAGGCACATATCTGCTGGATGTGTTGGTGGATATCTGCATGATGGTAAATACAAAATGTGTGTATAAAGTAGGCAGCGGCAGACTGAGGCATGATGCAGAGGGATTTCATCTGACAGGATGTGACGGAAAGTTGGATTATTATCAGAAACCGTCCGCTTCCTACAGCCTTTATTCCGATTATTTCTGGTATGAGTTGGGGGATATGATTTGCATTGGAAACACGGAGGTGTTGTATTACTGTTTCCCAACGGAAGGCGGCGATGTTGTGGCAAAGACGAGATTGGCGGCAGAAGAATTGTATAAGATGACACATGAAAAGAGAAAGTAGTTTGAGAAAATTCAAGGGGAGTACCGGTTGACCAGAGAAAATTATTCAATTAACAAGTACATAAGAATTGTGTTTTATCTGCTTTTTGCGTTTGTTTTGGCCTGGTTTGCCTGGGCTCAGATATTCCTTCCATCCGAAAGAGACGCGGCATCTGAGGGGAGTAGTTTTGCCTATGAAGGTGTTCTGTTCTGGGAAAAACCGGATGGAACGAGAGAGAAAATTGTGTCTCCCGGGAACTATAATGTTGTTCCCGGTCAGGTTATGGTGATTTCTACTATATTGCCTGAAGGTTACAATGAAAACATTATAGGAATTCGAAGTTCCCAGCAAAACGTCAGCTTTTTTATTGATGGAGAGCTTCGCTCTGAGTACGATACAAGTGATTCCAGGCCATTTGGCTCCAATTCTGCAAGCCGATATGTTTTCTGTGAGACTTCTGATGAGGATGCCGGAAAACTGCTTCGGATTGAACTTCAGTCAAATTCGAAGATGTATTCCGGTGTGGTGAATCAAATCTTCTGTGGCGACAAAACGGATGTATGGATATATTTATTCGGTACCTATGGAGGGGAAGCTGCTATTGCTCTCTTTATTCTGTTTTCCGGTGTTGTCACTGTTATTTTTAGTATTGCATTGAGTATAGCATATAAGACAAAAATTAATTTGGAATACCTTGGATGGTGTATGATTCTCGGGGCAATTTGGCTGCTTGGAGAGTCAAAGCTGCGCCAATTGTTTGCCTCCAATGCCTCTGCTCTGGCATCCTTATGCTTCATAGTAGTTATGCTGTGTCCTGTTCCGGTACTCTTTTATGTGGATAGTGTGCAGCACGGGCGCTATAAGAAATATTTCAGTATCATAGAGTGGGTTGCAGTTCTGAATCTGTTGCTCTGCAGTGTTTTGCAGTTTGCGGAAATAGCGGATTATCTGGATACGCTTTTGATTTCACATATTATCCTCATCAGCACTTTTCTGGCTGTTTTTGCGACTTTCTTTGCAGATTTTCGTAAAGGGAAAATTAAAGATTATCTGCTGATTGTAATCGGGTTGTTTCTTGCGATGCTGGGAGCTGCCATCGAAATCGTATCGGTATACTTTGTTGTGCATTTGTCGGGCATTTTCCTGGGAATCGGATTATTACTGTTATTGTTTTTTACGATTATTAAAACAATACAAGATATTCGGAATATGGAAAATCAGCGACAAGAGGAACAATTTGAAAAACGCAGAAAGCAGACTGAAGCAATGTCCCTGCAGTTGATTCAAACATTGTCGGTAACACTTGAAGCAAAGGACGAATATACCAAAGGCCACTCCTATCGTGTCGCAGCTTATTCTGCATTGATTGCAAAGGAATTGGGCTGGAGTGAAGAGGAAGTGGAAGAACTGAGGAATGCAGCTTATTTGCACGATATCGGAAAAATAGGAATACCGGATGCCATTCTGAATAAACCGTCTAAATTGCTGGATGCAGAGTATGAAATCATCAAGAAACATACCATAATCGGTGCCGATATTTTAAAAAATATATCTTTGATTCAGCATGCAGAAGATGTGGCAAGATATCATCATGAACGATATGACGGTAGCGGATATCCGGAAGGGTTAAGCGGAGAGAATATACCTGTTTATGCGCGCATTGTCGCGTTGGCGGATAGCTACGATGCCATGAACTCGAAAAGGATATATCGCAATTCGCTTTCGAAAGAAATGATTCGCAATGAAATCCTGAAAAACAGAGGACTTCAGTTTGACCCTGAGATAGCGACTGCTTTTTTGAAGCTGCTTGATGAAAACCGCATAGCTGTCAATGAAGTTATTGAGCATTCCTCTGAAGACAGAATACCTTCGGAAATGTTTACTAAGCTTGAACTGGACAAGACATCAGAGGCTTGTAAGCTTATTTCCAATGTAGTTGATACCTTACAGAGTCAGAATCATACCCAGAGTATGGATTATCTTACCGGCCTTCCCATGAGAAATACAGGGGAAAAGCAAATTGCAGAGAGTATGCAGATGCATGCGGGCTGTCTGGTATTTTTGGATCTGGATAACATGAAAAGAATCAATGATATCTATGGTCACAGAGCCGGTGATAAGGTTTTGAAAATGTTGGGTGATACAATTGCGAATTGTGCAGAGAACTGCATTGCCTGTAGACTGGGAGGCGATGAATTCCTGATTTTTCTGCCGGATATGTCAAAGGATGCTGCTTCAGAGCTGGTTGGGCAAATTTTTGACAGCTTTAATACAAAAAAGGAAAAAGATGTGGAAATCTGCGATGCATCCCTATCCGGAGGATTGTGTATGAGCCTGAAGGGTGAGTCCTTTACGGAATGTTATGCCAAGGCAGATAAGGCATTGTATTATATTAAGCAGAACGGGAAGAAAAGCTTCTCCTTTTTCCATCAGATTGAAAAGCATGATGTGCAATCTCAAATGCGAGGCAAAGACTTGGAGAATGTTGCCAAAGCACTTCGGGAAAGCGGAAGTTATGTTGGGCCTTTTGATCTTGATAATCGGGAATTTTCCAAGATGTACGAGTATGTAAGTAATCTTGGAGATCGCTATAAGCATGACTGCCATCTGGTAATGATTACAATGGATGCTGCCTCCGACAATACTATGTATATTGAAAAAATTGAGCGGGCGCTGGATTGTATGGAAACAGCCATACGTGAAAATATTCGAAATGTGGATATATGTACCCGCTACAGTTCCATGCAGTATCTGGTCATACTTATGGAGGCGGGAGAGGACAAAATTCCATTGATTACTGAACGCATTTTTACGAAATATTATAAGATATACAGTGGAAACGATTTCAGACCACATTATGAATTTATGCCGATGCTAAGCAGAGAATCGGATTGACAGCATTGGCAGAGTATTGTAAACTAAATGAAAAGAGAGGTAATTGGATGTTAATTGCAGTTGTTGAGGTAAGTGCAAAATAAATATTGCAAAAGCAGGCTTTGATGCGTTCCGTGTCTCAGTCTGCCCATAGGTCAGTACTTTGGCTGACAGTTACCCTTACAACGTGCGAACCATTCTTACCTGTAATCCATGGATGATGAAACGAAGCATGACTGTTTGGTCATGCTTTTTTTGTCCCTAAATAAAAGTCGGTTTTTTATCATATCTGTATGATGAAATATCCGGCGAATATGAATACGGATATTCGGGAAGACCATGAGCGATGTTTTAGGGGCAGCTCATGGCCTTTTTTGATAAGCCATGGCTGATAAAGCTATAAATCCGGAAGATATGTAATACAAACCGGATGTCTATTGTGTATGTTTATGAGAAAAGGAAGGAAAACATAAAATGACAGATACAGAGAAATTGCTGGAATTTGACAAAATAAAGGAAATCTGGAGAGGTCTTGCATTGACAGACAGGACAAAAACGAAGATAGACGAGGTAAAGCCGTCTTTGGAGGAAGCGGAGGTTCGGGCACAGCTGCGGAATACCACCGAGGCACGGATGATGTTGGAGAAAGAAGGAACTCCACCCCTTTCGGCCCTGGAGGATATTCGCGAAATTTTGGCAGTAGCGGAAAGAGGGGACTGCCTGACAGCGGCACAGCTGGAGCATGCGGAAAATGTTTTGACGGTGGTAAAACGTATGAAGGACTATTTGAATCGCTGCAAGAAGCTGGAATTGTCACTGCCGTGGTACGAAGAAAATCTGGATGAACTGCCGGATATCCGGGAGGCAATTCACATACAGATTCGGGCAGGGCAGGTGGATGACTATGCTTCCAAACTGCTGCATACCCTTCGGAGTGATATAGTTCGCACAGAGGAGAGAATGAAGGAAAAGGCGGATTCTGTTATCCGCAACAACAAGGAATGCATGTCGGACAGCTTCAGTGTGTATCGAAGCGGGCATCTGTGTATCCCGGTAAAAAAGGAATATAAATTCCGAATCAGTGGAAGCGTGATAGATAAGTCCGCAACCGGTAACACACTTTTTATCGAGCCAACAGCAGTGGCGAAGTACAGTGAGGAACTTCAACTCCTGCGGATTGATGAGGATAATGAGGAGCGTAGAATTCTTTATACCCTGACAGCAATGCTGGGGGAGCAGGGAGAAGTGATGGAGCAAAATATCAGAACCATGGAGAAACTGGATTTTTGCTTTTCCAAAGGAAAGCTCAGCTTGGAACTTGGATGTGCGGCTCCGATTATCAACACAGACAGGCGAATTGTTCTGAAAAGCGCACGACATCCGCTGATGGACAGGCGGGTTTGCGTGCCACTGGATTTTCGTATCGGATTAAGGGATAGTGAAAATACCGGGTCGGAAATGAAGGACAGGGCAAAAGAGGAGAATACCGAATTGCGGAATCAAAGGGAGCAAGCCGGAAAACAGAACGGAAGAAAGAATGGGCAGGAATATCGGGGCGTGGTGATTACAGGGCCCAATACCGGAGGGAAAACCGTAGCTATCAAAACGGTTGCCTTAAACTGTATGATGGCACAGTGCGGTCTGCATGTGTGTTGCGAACAGGCGGATATCTGCATGAACAGTAATTACCTCTGCGATATCGGAGACGGGCAGAATCTTTCGGAAAATCTTTCCACCTTTTCCGCCCATATCACAAATGTATTGGAAATATTGAGGCAGGTGGGACCGGAGAGCCTGGTGATTATGGATGAACTGGGCTCGGGAACAGACCCTGCGGAGGGAATGGGAATTGCCGTAGCGATATTGGAAGAACTGAAAAAGAGCGGCTGCCTTTTTCTGGTAACGACCCATTACCCGGAAGTAAAAACCTATGCTGAAGAGACGGAAGGAATAATCAATGCAAGAATGACCTTTGACAAAGAAAGCCTGCAGCCATTATACAAAATGGTAATCGGAGAAGCAGGGGAGAGCTGTGCTTTCTATATTGCGTCCAAGCTGGGAATGCCTGCGGACATGCTGGAAACTGCGGCGAAAGCGGCGTATGGGAGTATGGGGTCAGCCCAACATCATGCATTTGTGCATGTTTTGCCGGAGGGACAGAACCCGGGGAAAATGCATGGGAATATAGAAGCCGGGGGATGTGACTTGTCTTTGGAAAACAAAGCTTCTCACCCGAAAATCAAAAAACAAAAACAGACGATACGACACGCAGATTTTGCTGAAAAGTTCCGACGGGGAGACAGTGTAATGATTTATCCCGACAGGAAAATCGGTATTGTTTGTGAGCCGGTGAATGAGAAAGGTGTGCTTCGCGTGCAACTGCCGGAGAGGAAAATCCGGATTAATCACAAGCGAGTGAAGCTGCATGTGCCTGCATCAGAGCTATACCCGGAAGATTATGACTTTTCCATTATCTTCGACTCTGTGGAGACCCGGAAACTTCGACATAAGATGGAGCGGAAATACGTGGAGGAAACACTGGTACAAGGTCCGGAGGAATTGGAGTAAGATGTTGACATTCAAAGACAGCCATGCTATGCTTCATGCATAAGCAGTTATTTCTAAACGGATTCATTACTTATCTAATTCTATTTATTTCTTTAGATTCCTGCTTATATTCCAATCAATCAATAGGCAGGAGACGGAAGAAATGAGAGTGTTTTCCTTATAGTTGTTTCTCCTGCCGGAACCGAAGGAGGAAACCATATGGCAAAAAACTATGAGGAATTGAAGCTGTCGGATGACTTTATGTTCGGTAAGGTCATGGAGGACAGCGGGCTGTGCAGAGAGGTACTGGAATGTCTGCTGGGAAAACCGGTGGGAGAACTGGAAGAGATTGAGCTCCAACGATACGGATCATCTGAAAAAGAAACAGTCGTATCGTTCCCTTCCGGAAACGAACATTTTATTCATCTGTACATTTGACCCTTTTGGGGAGGATTTGCCGCAGTACACCTTCTGCAATAAATGTGAGGAGGCATCGGACCTGACATTGCGGGATGGTACGACGAAATACTTCTTTAATTGTACCTGTCAGGGCGAAGAAATACCGGACGATATGCAGACTTTGTTCCGGTATATTATGACAGGGAAACCGATGAATGAGCTGACAGAGAAGCTTCAAAAGGCTGTGGAGGCGGGATTGCGCAACGAGAAATGGAGGTCGGAGTATATGAAAGAGCTTCTGCATGACGATGATATGAGAGAGGAAGGACGGGCAGAAGGCAGAGAAGAGGAGAGGGCAAATACAGAGCGCGAGAAGGCGAGAGCAGATGCCCAGGAGGCGAGAGCAGATGCCCAGGAGGCGAGAGCAGATGCCCAGGAGGCGAGGGCAGATGCTCAGGAGGCGAGGGCGGATGCTCAGGAGGCGAGAGCAGAGGCATTGGAAGCCAAAGTGCGTGAATTGGAAGATAAAATCAAAAATATGAATAGGTAATCTTGTAGCCGCTCCACAGTAGGTAATGTATTTATTGTGGAGCGGTATTTATACATAAGTCTTTCGCGCTTCCTTTTCCGCCTTGTTCCGAACTCTAAGCTCAGAGAAAAAGATTTTCAACATATCACTACATTCCTGCTCCAGAACTCCTCTGGTGACTGACACCTGATGGTTGAATTCCGGCATCTCCAGAACATTTAGGATAGAACCGGCGCAGCCGGCTTTGGGATTCATACAGCCCATGACAACTTCGGGAATTCGAGCCTGCACAATGGCACCGGCGCACATTTGACAGGGTTCCAAGGTTACGTAAAGCGTACAATCCTCCAGTCGCCAGTCACCAATGAATTTGCTGGCTTTGTTAATAGCGGTAATTTCCGCGTGAGCCAAAGTGTTTTTATCAGTGTTGCGGCGATTGTAGCCTCTCCCGATAATTTTTCCCTCATAGACGATGACGCATCCGATGGGAACTTCTCCCAAGACGTATGCCTTTTTGGCCTGCTTTAAGGCTTCCTTCATGTACTTTTCCTGCACAGATACTATTTTTGCCATAATTCCTCACCGACAGCGAGCCCGAAATCGCTTTATAATCTACGAATTGACATTTTTCAAGATAACATATAGTATAAAGATAATTGTTCTAGGCGTCAAATATATTTGGCGTAGGAAGGAAATAACATGGTATCCATAAAAGAGGTTGCAAAACATGCGGGAGTAGCAATATCAACGGTATCAAAGGTGCTGAACGGCTATCCTAATATCAGCGAGGAGACGAAACAAAAGGTCACGGCAGCAATTAAAGAGTTGAACTATATCCCAAATTCCATAGCGTCAGCCCTTTCCTCCAAACAGTTCGGGCGGATTGCGTTGATTCTGGATCCCAAGCGTCAGACGCAGGCTATTGACCAAATTTTCATGCAGTATCTGCTGGGAGCATTGGACAAGGCGCAGGAACTGAAGGTGGAGGTGATTACTGTGTTTACCTCCATGATTGCCGGCATGACAGCAGATGAAATTACCAGATATTTTCTTTCGCAAAGTATTTCCGGTATCGTCATTTACGGTATATCCAAAGAGGATAAAGTCCTTCAGAAACTGATTGAAGAACGCAATTTTGCCTGTGTGGTGGTGGATGCGCCGATTGTTAATTCCAGAACGACTTCTGTCAGCATTGATCATGAACAGGCTCAGTATGATGTGGCAAAAAAGACTGTGACGGATGATAAATGTAAACGCATATTGTATATTGCCGGAAAGAAGGACGGTTATGTAACGGAACAGCGTTTAAAGGGGATGAAGCGGCTGGTCGAGGAAATGGAACTAACCATGCTGGTACGCCAGGGAGATTTCAGTGAACTTACAGCCAGAAACATCGCTCTGAAATATGCAAGGAATAAGGATTGCGTGGTATGTGCCTCTGATTTGATGGCAATCGGAGCAATGAATGCATTGATCGATATGGACATTTTTCGTCCCGTCTGCGGATTTGACGGCATTACCCTTATGGGCTATGTGGGAAAGCAAATGAACACAATCCGACAGGATTTCTACAGTATCTCCAGCAAGGCATTGGAGGAAGTGAAGCTGCTGATGGATGGTAAGGAAGGACATCAGGTGATTATGCCCCACAGTATAGTGAAAATGTACTATAAGGATATCATCTGTTAATCTATTTTTCACAAAATTCATTTATCCTATTGCGGAAAACGTTTTCCTGTGCTATTCTAATGGCATGACGGGAATCCTATCAGATGAATATATGCTAAAATTATGGATTTCTGATACAGCGGAACAAAGGAAAATAAGAAGAACAGTTTTGAAACAAAAAGCGAAAATCGGAGGTAATTATGATGAATTTGGAACAGCAGTTAAACGAGTTAACCGGAAAAATGTATGGCAAAACCATTGCAGCATGTACCGATGCACAGCTTTATAACAGTGTGCTGCAGCTGACGAAGGATCAGATGGAGGCAAAGCCTGTCATCACAGGAAAGAAGAAGGTATACTACATTTCCATGGAATTTTTGATTGGAAAGCTTTTGTCAAACAATCTGATTAACCTGGGAATTTACGAGGAATTGAATCAGATTCTGACTAAGAACGGAAAAAGCCTTGCTGTCATTGAGGAGGCAGAGCCGGAACCTTCTCTCGGAAACGGCGGATTGGGACGTCTGGCAGCCTGCTTCCTGGATTCTATTGCAACTCTTGGACTGCCCGGAGACGGAATCGGTTTAAACTATCATTTCGGTCTCTTTAAGCAGGTGTTTAAGGAGTGTTTGCAGAAGGCTGAGAAGAATGAATGGATTGAGGAGAATTCCTGGCTTACCGATACAGGTACCCGTTTCGAGGTGGCTTTCGGTGACAGAAAAGTAACTTCCGTACTTTACGATATCGATGTGATCGGTTATGAGAACGGCTGTAACAAGCTACACCTTTTTGATGTGGAGTCTGTGGATGAGAGCCTGGTGAAGAGCGGAATTGATTTTGACAAAACTGAAATTGAAAAGAATCTGACACTGTTCCTTTATCCGGATGATTCCGATGAAGCAGGAAACCTGCTTCGTATCTATCAGGAATATTTCATGGTGAGCAACGGTGCCCAGCTGATTATCCGTGAATTGAAGGAGAAAGGCTGCGACCTTTATCATATGGACGAGTATGTGGCAATCCAGATTAACGACACCCATCCTACCATGGTAATTCCTGAGTTGATACGTATTCTGACCTGGGATGAAGGCTTTACCATGGAGGATGCGGTAAATGTGGTGAGCAAGACTTGTGCATATACCAATCACACCATTCTTGCAGAAGCATTGGAAAAGTGGCCTCTTGCCTATATCGAGAAGGTTGTTCCTCAACTGGTTCCTATTATCAAGGAGCTCAGTGCCCGCGTCGCAAAGAAGTATACCGATGAAAAGGTACAGATTATCGACAAGGAAAAGCGCGTGCATATGGCGCATATTGACATTCACTATGGCTACAGCGTAAACGGAGTGGCTGCAATTCATACCGAAATCCTGAAGGAGTCCGAACTGAATTGCTTTTATAAGATTTATCCTGAAAAGTTCAACAACAAGACAAACGGTATTACTTTCCGCCGCTGGCTGTTGTCCTGCAACAGAGAGCTTGCAGCATTTTTGACCGATACAATCGGAGACGGCTACAAGAAAAATGCGGATGAACTGGAAAAATTGCTGGAAAAGATAGATGACGCTGCTGTTCTGGATGCCATTGAAGAGATTAAGAAGCAGAAGAAGGAAGCATTGGCTGCTTATATTCAGGAGAAGGAAGGCATTACCCTGGATACGAACTCCATCTTTGATATTCAGGTGAAGAGACTGCATGAGTATAAGCGTCAGCAGATGAATGCTCTGTATATTATTCATAAATACCTGGAGATTAAGGCCGGCAAGAAGCCTGTGAGACCTATGACCTTTATCTTCGGCGCAAAAGCAGCACCTGCTTACGTGATTGCACAGGATATCATTCATCTGTTGCTTGTAATGTCTGAGATTATCAACAATGACCCTGAAGTGAGCCCTTATATGAAGCTTGTCATGGTGGAAAATTATAACGTAAGCTATGCGGAGAAGCTGATACCTGCCTGTGATGTGTCTGAACAAATTTCATTGGCCTCCAAGGAAGCATCCGGCACAGGAAACATGAAATTCATGTTGAACGGCGCAGTGACCCTGGGGACCAGTGACGGTGCAAACGTAGAGATTCATGACCTGGTGGGTGATGACAATATTTATATCTTTGGTGAAGACAGCGATACTGTAATTGAGCACTACGCAAAGGCAGATTATGTATCTAAGGATTATTATGAGAATAGTCCTGTGATAAAGGAAGCTGTAGACTTTATTGTCAGCAAGAAAGCTTTGGCAGTGGGTCACAAGGAGAATCTGGAGCGTTTGTATAAGGAACTGCTGAACAAGGACTGGTTTATGACGCTGCTTGATCTGGAGGACTACATCGCAGTAAAGGATAAGATGTTTGCGGACTACGAGGACAGAAACAAGTGGAAGAAGATGATGCTGGTGAATATTGCGAAGGCAGGTTTCTTCTCCTCTGACAGGACCATTGCCGAGTACAACAGAGATATCTGGCATTTGAACTAACAAAAGGGGATAGGTAATAAGATGAAAAAGAGAATCGAGGGCCTTGTACTGGCAGTGATGATGGTATTTTCTTTTGCGTTTGGTGTGATAAATCCTTCCATTACTGCCCGCGCAGAGGGTGGAGTAACAATCAAGCTACATTATAACAGACCTGACGGAGATTATGAGCCTTGGAGGGTATGGTTCTGGGAAGAGGGCAGCGAAGGAGCGGATTACTTTTTCGAAGAGGAGAATGGTGAGCAGGTGGCAACCATGGAAGTGTCTCCCGGTGTTACCAGTGTAGGCTTTATCATCCGCACCGAAGCATGGAATAAAGATGTAAATGCAGATCAGTTTATTGACATTGCCGAGGTAACCTCCGGAACGGTTCACGTGTATGTGGAATCTCAGGTTGAAGGATATACGAAAGAATACGGAGACGGTGTTTCTATAGGTGTTAAGTTGAAAAGTGCTGTCTATAACAGTGATTCAGCCACAGTCGAAATCCAAATGACAGGGAAAACGGAGAAGCCGGAAAGTGCCTTTACTCTCTCGGGCAGAGAAGGAGAAATCACTATTAAAGTGGAAGAGAAGGAGAATAATCTATATGTAGCTTCTCCGGAGACAGAGTTAAATCCTTTTGGGGAGTATGTTGTTACCTTTGAAGGTACAGATTATGAGGTAAACATGCCTGTCGTTTATTCAGAACCGGAGTTTGAGGAAGCATATACCTATACCGGAGATGATTTGGGCGCTGTTTGGACGGCGGGGAAGACTACCTTCAGAGTATGGGCACCCATTGCGGAGGCTGTTTACGTGAACTTGTATCAGTCGGGGGATGCATCTGTGGATGACCGAACAGAACAGCTGCCTATGACGGCGGATGTAAACGGTACCTGGGTGTTGGAAAAAGCGGGAGACCTAAACGGTATTTATTATACCTACACTGTGGTAAACAACGGTATTGAGAGCGAGGCGTGTGACCCATATGCACGAACCACAGGTGTAAACGGCGACCGTGCCATGGTAATCGACCTTGAAAGTACAAACCCTGAGGGCTGGGACAGTGATACAAATCCCCATGCGGGAGAAAGAATTACGGATGCCGTTATCTATGAGCTGCATATGAGAGATTTCTCTTCCGATGAGAGCAGCGGTATTGTAAATGTTGGTAAATATTTACAGTTTACGGAGCAGGGAACCAAAACGCCCGGCGGTATGAGCACCGGCGTGGATTATCTGAAGGAGCTGGGAATTACGCATCTTCATATTTTGCCCATGTATGATTTCGGCTCTGTGGACGAAACAAAAGGTGGTTTTAACTGGGGCTATGACCCTAAGAATTACAATGTACCGGAAGGCTCTTACTCCACTGACCCCTACAATGGTGAGGTTCGGGTAAATGAAATGAAGCAGATGGTACAGTCGCTGCACAATAACGGCATCAGTGTAGTGATGGATGTGGTTTACAATCATGTGCAGAGTGCAGGTGATTTTTGCTTTAACAAGATTGTACCGGGATATTTTTCCCGTATCGGAGATGACGGAAGTTATTCCAACGGTTCCGGTTGCGGAAATGATACAGCCAGCGAGAGAAGCATGGTGAAGAAGTATATTGTGGATTCAGTTCTGTACTGGGCGGATGAATATCATATTGATGGCTTCCGTTTTGACCTGGTGGGACTTTTGGATGTGGAGACAGTCAACGAAGTGGTGGAAGAGGTACACAAGACTCATCCGGACGTAATCTTCTATGGTGAGGGTTGGACCTTGACAACCAATGTGACAAAGGACGGAGTTGTACTTGCCACACAGCTGAATTCTGCAAAGACACCTGAATTTGCATACTTTAATGACAATATCCGTGATGGTTTGAAGGGAAATGTATTTAATGAAGGAGAGAAAGGATATATTTCCGGCGCCATGGGTAAAACCTATGATATGGCAAGAGCTTTCATGGGAAATTCCAGCTGGTGTACCAGCCCTGCACAGACGGTGAACTATGCTTCCTGCCACGATAATCTGACTTTGTTTGACAGATTACAGAAATCGCGGTATGATGCTTCCAGAGAGGATTTAATCCGCATGAACAATCTGGCGGCAGCGTTTTATATGACGTCTCAGGGCATTCCCTTTATGCAGGCGGGTGAAGAATTACTGCGGACGAAGGTGAAGGAAGACGGAAGCTTTGAGAATAACAGCTACCAGTCCGGAGATGCCATTAACAGTATCAAATGGAGTACGTTGGAGCAGGAAGAATATCAGCAGGTGTTTGAATATTATAAAGGGCTGATTGCATTCCGTAAAGCGCACAGTGTACTTCGTCTGGATAGTGCTGATGCAGTGAAAAATCATGTGACAAAGATAGACGGAACGGATTTAAATGTACTGGCGATGCATCTGACCGGCGGAGTGGAAGGTGAGACCGCCGAAGAGATGATAGTTATCTTCAATCCGAATGAGGAGGAGACTGAGGTTACTCTTCCCGACGGAAACTGGAATGTGTATATTAATGGGGAGAAGGCCGGTACTAATGTGCTTGAAAGTGCTGCAGGAACAGCTAAGGTTACTCCGATTTCTGCCATGGTATTGATAAAGGAAGGTACGGTATCCGGCGAGGACGTATCTGCCGAAGAAAGCGAACAGACAGCCGGAGTGTCGGAAAAGCCGGCAGAAGAAAGCGGTGTTAACACAATTTTGGTTGGAGTTTTATGTACGGCAGCGGTAGTTGCAGTTGTTGTCCTGATAGTGCTGCTTAAAAAGAAAAAACAGAAATAGAAACGGTATTTGAATTGTTACAAAAAATAAAGTGAGAAAAGAGGATTACGAGATGAGAGCGAGCGGCGTTTTGCTACCGATTTCCAGTTTGCCCTCCGCATATGGAATTGGATGTTTCTCAAAAGAAGCGTATAAGTTTGTCGATAAGTTGAAAAAGGCCGGTCAGACCTATTGGCAGATATTGCCGCTGGGCCCCACAAGCTATGGTGATTCGCCTTATCAATCATTTTCCACTTTTGCGGGTAATCCCTATTTTATTGATCCTGCGGACTTGGCGGAAAGAGGGTATATTACAAAGAGATGTTGCAATCGTTACGATTTTGGCGACAACGAGGAATATGTGGACTATGCCAAAATCTACGACAGCAGATTTGTTTTGCTCCGGCAGGCATGGAAGAACAGCAGGATTGCAGAGGAGCCTGAGTTTAGGGCTTTTGTTCGGGAAAATGCCTATTGGCTGGATGATTATGCCCTGTATATGGCGGTCAAGGCATCCTTTGGAAATGTATGCTGGGTAGAGTGGGATGAGGATATTAAGACTCGAAAGCCTGCTGCGTTAAAGGCATATCGTGAAAAATTTGCGGATGAAATAGAGTTTTATCAATTCCAGCAATATATGTTCCGGGTACAGTGGGAGAAGCTGAAGACTTATGCAAACAGTCGGGGAATTAAGATTATCGGAGATATCCCCATTTATGTTGCCTTTGACAGCTCAGATGCCTGGGCCAATCCTCAGCTGTTTCAGTTTGACAAGGATTGTAATCCTACAGCGGTTGCCGGATGTCCGCCCGATGCGTTCTCGGCAACAGGACAACTTTGGGGCAATCCTCTGTATGACTGGGACTATCATAAGAAGACCGGCTATGAATGGTGGATGAAGAGGCTTGAGTCCTGCTTTAAAATGTATGATGTTGTCCGTATTGACCATTTCCGCGCTTTTGATGAATACTATTCGATTCCCGCAGGAATGAAGACAGCAGAAATCGGTGAGTGGAAACCCGGTCCCGGCTATGCTCTTTTTGATGCGATGAAGAGGCAGTTAGGTGAAAAACAGGTCATTGCGGAGGATTTGGGATTCCTGACTCCTTCCGTACTGGAGCTGGTTAAGCGTACAGGTTATCCCGGCATGAAGGTATTGCAGTTTGCTTTTGATTCCCGAGAGGAGAGCGATTATCTGCCGCATAACTATGACCATAACTGTGTGGTATATACCGGAACTCATGATAATGACACGGTTCTGGGATGGTATCAAAAGCTTCCTGCAAAAGATAAGAATTTCTGCAAGCGTTATTTAAATCTGGGCAAGGTTGATAATGAGGAACTGAAGTGGGAGTTTATACGTGCGGCCTTTGCCAGTGTTGCTGATCTTGCTGTGATTCCCATGCAGGATTATCTGGGATTGGGTTCCGAAGCCCGTATCAACACTCCTTCCACATTGGGAGACAATTGGAAGTGGCGGATGAAGAAAGATGCTTTTACGGATAAACTTGCAAAAGAGATGAAAGAAATGACGAAGCTTTACGGTAGACTTCAGAAAGAAGAGAAGGAGATTGCGGCTGAATAAGCGCACGTCTGAAAACAAAGGCCTGACGGCGGATATAAATCTGCCGTGCAGGCTTTCTTTGACATTTGGCACGATACGGGATACTTGCTTGAAGTCAGGGAAGGGATGGGGACAAATATGGAGATATATGGTTTTCAAAAAACAACATTACTGGATTATCCGGGGCATGTGGCAGCCACATTATTTACAGGAGGCTGTAACTTCCGTTGCCCTTTCTGCCATAACGGGAATCTTGTACTGCTTCCGGATTCGGAGTCGACTATAGCGGAGGAAGAAATACTTGTCTATCTTAAAAAGAGAAGTGGGATTCTGGAGGGCGTCTGCATTACGGGAGGGGAACCGACTTTGCAGACCGATTTGCGCGAATTTATTGTCCGGGTAAAGGAACTGGGTTACCTGATTAAGCTGGATACCAACGGTTACAGACCGCAGATGCTCTGGAAGCTTTTGGAGGAAGAACTTTTAGACTATGTGGCTATGGATGTGAAAGCATCTCTGCTGAATTACAAAAAGGCAACAGGCTGTCCGGGGGTGGATTTATCCCGAATTGAGGAAAGTATTGCCATTTTGAAGAGTAGTGGGATAGACTATGAATTTCGTACAACTGTGGTAAAGGGAATTCATACGGTAGCAGAATTTGACAGCATCGGAAGGCTTTTGGAAGGTGCGAAAGCCTATTATATACAGGCATATCGCGAAAATGAAAATGTTCTGAGCGGCGGATATGAAGCATTTTCGACAGATGTGATGAATGAAATGGCTGAAATGGCAAGAAAATACATAGACAAAGTGGAGCTGCGCGGTGTAGAATAGGAGACGTTGCACAGCCGCTGAAACGGGTGGAATGATATGTCGGCTGTAAATAATCAAAGACAGGGAGAAATCCGCTGCGCGGATTGTGGATTAAGATGAAATTGAGGAAAAATTTAATAGGAGACAAGGCGTTTTACAAAATGGCCTTGGGTGTTGCGGTGCCTATAATGATTCAGAACGGCATCACTAATTTTGTGGGACTTTTGGACAATATCATGGTAGGACGTATCGGAACGGAGCAGATGTCCGGCATTGCCATTGTCAATCAGCTTTTGATGGTATTTAATCTGGCGATATTCGGTGCCATATCGGGAGCCGGTATTTTTACTGCGCAATTTTACGGATGCCGAAATCATAAAGGAGTACAGAGAACCTTTCGTTTTAAACTGTATATTTGTGCGTTGATTCTGACTTTGGGGATTCTGATATTCCTGACAGGAGGAGAAAACCTGATTCTGATGTATTTACACGGAGAGGGGAATGAAGCGGCGTTGGAAGCCACTCTGGGATACGGAAGAGAGTATTTACTGGTGATGTTGATGGGGCTTCTGCCGTTTGCAATAGAAGAAATTTATGCGGGAACGCTGAGAGAGTGCGGCGAGACAAAGATTCCCATGGTTGCTGGTATTGTTGCGGTATGCGTGAATCTGGTGCTGAATTATCTCTTGATTTTCGGAAAATTCGGTTGTCCGAAGCTGGGCGTAGTGGGCGCAGCGGTGGCGACGGTAATCTCCAGATATGTACAGGCAGCGGTGGTGATTGTGTGGACACATACCCATTCCGAGAAAATGCCCTTTATCGTGGGTGCTTACCGGGAATTTAAAATTCCGGGGCAATTGGCAGGCAATATCCTGAAGAAGGGTACACCGCTGATGGTGAACGAGATCATGTGGGCAGCGGGTATTGCGGTTTTGAATCAATGTTATTCCATGAGGGGATTGGACGCTGTGGCAGCACTGAATATTTCCACCACAATTTCCAACCTGTTCAATGTGGTATTTGTGGCTATGGGAAGCGCCATATCCATCATTGTGGGACAGCTTCTTGGTGCGGGGAAAATGGAGGAGGCAAAGGAGACAGACACAAGGCTTATTGCCTTTTCTGTGATGGCCTGTATCCTTTTGGGAACAGTCATGTGCCTGCTGGCTCCGGTATTTCCGCTACTGTACAATACCACAGACTCTGTGAGACACCTGGCGATGAATCTGCTCCGTATGGCAGCCTGCTGTATGCCGCTGTGGGGATTTATGCATGCAACCTATTTTACTCTGCGCACCGGAGGTAAGACTATTGTCACCTTCCTGTTTGACAGCGTGTTTCTCTGGGTGGTTACCACTCCGATTGCCTATATATTGAGCCGGTATACCGATATGCACATTTTATACCTTTATTTATGTTGCCAGCTTCTGGACATAATCAAGTGCGTTATAGGCTTTGTCCTGGTGAAGAAGGGCGTCTGGATTCAAAATATTGTTGAAACTGCAAAGAATTAATGTATTATTTCGTTGTAATGGGATTCCCGGATGGTTTATGATAGAAGCATAGCAGATTTCAGAGAGAAAACTCTCGGGAAAATGTCTGTGGAAACCGGAATTCAGACAGGAGGGTAAAGGGATGATTAAGGGATTTAAAATGAAGCTTTATCCCGGACAGGAAGCGGAGTATGAAAAACGTCACAATGAATTGTGGTCTGAGATGCAGGACATGATTCATGAACACGGCGGAAAGAATTACACCATTTTTCTGGACAGGGAGACATTGACACTGTTCGGCTATATCGAGATTGAGGATGAGGAACTGTGGGCAAAGGGAGCAGATACTGCTATCAACCGCAAGTGGTGGGATTTCATGGCGGATATTATGGAGACAAATCCCGATAACAGTCCGGTGAGCATTGATTTAAAGACTGTGTTCCATCTGGATTAAGCAATTGTAAAAAGCACGTATCGTTTTCGCGATGCGTGCTTTTTTTAGGCGATACATCTGATGACACACGTTTTTAGGTGATGTATGAGCTTATTTTACATCATTGGCACTTTCTCTGCCAGCCTCATAATCAAGTGCATTCTGCAGTGTTGTCTCTGCGATGGCACTCAGTGCCTCTCTGGTGAAAAAGCCCTGGTGGGAGGTAATCATGACATTGGGGAAGGAGAGAAGTCTGGCTGTTGTGGAATGCTCCAGAATCTCATCGGAGCGGTCCTCAAAGACGTTGTTGGTCTCCTCTTCGTACACATCCAGTCCCACACCGGCAAACTTGTGTAGGCGGATACCTTCAATTAAGTCTTCTGTTTTTACCAGTGCGCCTCTTGAGGTGTTAACCAGGATAACACCGTCCTTCATCTTTTTGATGGTGCCAATGTTTATCATGTGGTAGGTGGAGTCCATCAGCGGGCAATGAAGGGAAATGAGGTCGCTGCCCGACAGCAATTTATCGAGGGAAACATACTCAACAAAATCTTTCAGGGCAGGATTCTCATACACATCATAGGCGATGACTTTCATACCGAAGCCTCGGCAGATACGGCACATTGCTGCGCCGATTTTTCCCGTTCCGATAATACCTGCCGTCTTTTCGTAAAAATTGAAGCCCATAAGGCCGCTTAAACTGAAATCATTTTCACGTACCTTGTTGTAAGCTTTATACAGACGACGGTTGGCAGCCAGTGCCAGAGCCATAGCATGCTCCGCAACAGCTTCCGGGGAGTAGCCGGGAACACGCATGACCCGGATGCCGTATTTCCGTGAGGCTTCCATATCTACGTTATTGAAGCCTGCGCAGCGCATCAGAATCAATCCGATTCCTTTGTTATGCAGAATTTCCACGGTCTTTACCCCAACGTCTGAGCTGACGAAAGCACATACCGCGTCAAAACCTTCTGCCAAAGCTGCCGTTCTGGGATCGAGGTCGGATTTTGTGTATTCAATTTCCACCCCGGGGAAGTCCTTTAAGGTGTCCTGAAAAGAATCCCTGTCGTAGCTTTTGGTGTCATAGAATAATATTTTCATGGCAATTACCTCTTTTCTGTTTCGTATATATCCTATTTTAGCACATTTTTACCGGAAACAAAATATCTTATACAAAAGCCCCGGCAAAACTGCCGGGGCGAATCTTTAAGCTTGAAAATTTATCCCATGGTGACAACTACGTTGTATTCTGACTTGCCCTTTTCGTAAGGGATGATGTGTCCGTCCACAGCTTTGCCGTCCACAGTCATGGATACTACACCCTTCTGTACATTGTTCGGATTTTTTACCTGAATGTGATAGGTGCCCTCGCGGAACTGTCTGGTCACTGTGAAATCGCCGAAACCATCGGGTACACAGGGGTCCACGGAAAGCCCGGTGTGAGTAGGGTATACACCCAGAATATACTGGGAGATGTTTACAAACGTCCATGCTGCCGTACCGGTCAGCCAGCTGTTCTTTGCCTCGCCGTGATATTTTGCATCGCGCCCTGCAACCATCTGAGAGTACACATAAGGCTCGGTGCGGTGAATCTCACTGATATCCTCAATATAAGCGGGACAGGTCTTTTTGTATATCTCAAAGGCTCTGTCGCCTCTGCCGATAACGGTTTCTGCTATGGAAACCCAGGGATTGTTGTGGCAGAAGATTCCGGCGTTCTCCTTGTATCCGGGCGGATAAGAGGAAACCTCACCAAGCTCCAGATGATACTCTGTGTAAGCGGGCTGCAGAATCATGACACCGTACTTGGTATCCAGTCGCTCTTTGACAGAATCCAAAGCGCGCTTGGCAAGCCCTTCCTTAACGCCGACACCTGCCAGCACGCAGAAGCCTTGGGGCTCAATGTAAATCTGACCTTCGCGGCATTCCTTGGAACCAACCTTGTGACTGTATGCATCGTAAGCCCGGAGGAACCAGTCGCCGTCCCAGCCGTGAGCCAGGATGGTGTCGTACATCACATCCACTTCCTTACGGGCTCTTGCAGCCTCTTCGTTATCTCCCATCAGTTCGCAAAGCTGAGCATATTCCTCGCCGTATTTCACAAACATACCTGCAATAAACACGGATTCTGCCACAGGTCCTTCGCTGGGACCGAAGGTCTGGAAGGATTCACCGGGATGAGCGGAGAAGCAGTTCAGATTCAGACAATCGTTCCAGTCGGCACGGCCGATCAGAGGCAGACTGTGAGGACCTTTATGAGTAACCGTATAGTCGAAAGAGCGCTTTAAGTGATTCATCAAAGGAGCTGCAACGCTCATGTCGTTGTCGAAAGGAACCATCTCGGTGAGGATTGAGGTGTCTCCGGTCTCACGCACGTAAGCAGAAGTTCCGGCAATGAGCCAGAGCGGGTCATCATTGAAGCCGCTTCCGATGTCTGAGTTACCCTTCTTGGTCAGAGGTTGATATTGATGATATGCGCTGCCGTCCTGGAACTGGGTGGAGGCAATATCGATGATTCTTTCTCTTGCACGGTCGGGAATCAGGTGAACGAAGCCAAGCAAATCCTGACAAGAATCGCGGAAGCCCATACCCCGGCCGATACCGGATTCATAGTAGGAAGCAGAACGTGACATGTTGAAGGTAACCATGCACTGATACTGATTCCAGGTATTTACCATACGATTTACCTTTTCGTCGCCGGATTCTACATTATATTTGGCGAGAAGCTGTTTCCAATAGGCCTGAAGCTCTGTAAAAGCTCTGTCCACACCTTCTTCGGTCTGGTATTTCTTTAACATTTCCCATGCTTTTGTCTTGTTGATGACACCATAGGATTCCCACTTGTCGTCCTCGGCATTTTCGATGTAGCCAAGAACAAAGATAAGGGTCTTGCTTTCACCGGGAGCAAGGGTTACGTTCAACTGATGGGAAGCGATGGGAGACCAGCCGCTTGCCATGGAGTTTGTACATGCGCCGTTTTCTACTGCAAGAGGTTTGTCTGCACCTCTGTATGCGCCAAGGAACTCGTCACGGATGGTATCAAAACCGGCAACGGGCGCATTTACGGAATAAATGGCGTAATGATTACGACGTTCTCTGTACTCGGTCTTGTGGAAGATGGTGGAGCCAACCACCTCTACCTCACCGATGCTCAAGTTTCTCTGAAAGTTCTTCATATCATCGTCTGCATTCCACAGGCACCATTCCACATATGAAAATACGGAGAGGGATTTTTCGGCTGAGGTTTCATTTGTCAGTGTCAGCTTCTGAATCTCACAGTTGTCATTCATGGGGACAAAGGAAAGAACGGAGGCCTTTATCTGATTCTTGGATGAGGTAAAGCGGCTGTAGCCGATGCCGTGGCGGCATTCATAGCTGTCCAAGTCGGTTTTTGTGGGCTGCCAGCCGGGATTCCATACGGTATCGCCGTCCTTTATGTAAAAATACTTTCCGTTGACATCGCCGGGAACATCATTGTAGCGATAACGGGTCATGCGCAGCAGCTTTGCATCCTTATAAAAAGTGTAACCGCCGCAGGTGTTGGAAATCAGACTGAAGAACTCGTTGCATCCCAGATAGTTTATCCAGGGCAGGGGAGTTTTCGGGGTGGTAATTACGTATTCCTGATTGGAATCATCAAAATAACCAAATTTCATAGCAATTCTCCTTGCGTGTAATAGTGTTGTTTTTGGGTGTAAGAACGAAAACGATTAAGAATAACATATTTCAACACAAATTATATATAATTAAACTTCGGAATGCAATAGAAATATTGAAAATACTGAATATATATGAATATTTTCACGGCTATTCCATAACGCGAAAAAGCAGAACAAAATATGAAGCTTTGCGTAAACGTTTTTACCTTCTTTTATTTTAAGTTAATTAAAAAAAGACTAAAATTAGTCTGAATACTATACAAATTCACATATACAGAAATAGTGAAATTGTACAAATCGTACAAGCAAATTGGATTTTGTATTGCAAATATGTATATTATGTTGTATATTTAGAATACGAAAACGATTAAGACAAATGGAGAGGGAAAATGGCATCGCTGAAGGACATTTCCAAAGCGTGCGGCGTTTCTGTAGCTACGGTAAGCAAGGCCCTGAACAACCACACGGATATTGGAGAGGAGACAAAAGCACATATCAAGAAGGTTGCAAAAGAGATGGGCTATTCTCCAAACCTTTCGGCGCGAGCACTAAAGACGAGCAAGACTTACGGAATAGGAGTGCTTTTTGCCGATGACTCCAGAAGCGGTCTGACGCACGACTACTTTTCGGGTGTGCTGGATAGCTTTAAAAGAACTGCTGAAGAAAGCGGTTATGACATCACATTCATAAATAGTTGTAAGAACAGACCGGACAGAATGTCGTATCTTGAGCACAGCAGATACAGAGGGTTTGACGGGGTAGTACTTGCCTGCATTGACTTTGATAATCCGGAAGTGGCGGAACTGGTACAGAGCAATATACCGGTGGTGACCATAGATTATGTCTTTAACAACAGAATTGCTGTAATGTCTGACAATGTTACCGGAATGAGAACTTTATTGGAATATGTATACAGCATGGGACATCGCAGAATTGCATATATCCATGGAGCTCCTTCTGCGGTAACTACCAGTCGGGTATCCAGCTTTTATCGGACGGCGGAGACTCTGGGAATCATGACTCCGGATGAGTATATTAAGGAAACTGCTTACCGCGATGCAAACGGTGCTTATCGGATGACAAATGAACTGTTGGATTTACCAATCCCGCCGACATGTATTTTCTATCCGGATGACTTCGCTGCTTTTGGCGGTATTAATGCAATCAGGGAAAGAAAACTGAGAATACCGGAAGATATTTCTGTTGCGGGATATGACGGTATCCGGGCCGCCAGAAATCTGGAACCTCAATTGACTACGGTCCAGCAGGATACAGAGCAAATCGGCTGCAAAGCAGCAAAGGCGTTAATTGATTTGATTGAAAGACCGAGAACGACAATTATTGAACAGATTGTTGTACCGGGCAATCTGATAAAGGGAAAGTCCGTGGCGGATATTTCATGAAAAAGGCATTATGTTGCAGAAATGCAATATAAAATAAATGCAAAACATTATTAATGGGAGGAAAAAATAATGAAAAGAAAAGTGTTAAGTGCTTTGCTTGCTGTTGCAATGACAGCAACGCTTCTTGTGGGCTGTGGAAACAGCGATGCGGGAAGCACAAATCAATCAACATCGACGGGAAGCAGTAAGACAGATTACAAGGGAACCCTGTCAGTTATGCATTTCTCTACCTCGGAGGAATCTCAGGGTAACGGCGGTTCAGACGGATTCCGTACCATGATTTCAAACTGGAAGAGCGCTCATCCTGATGTAACCTTGGAAGAGAATGTGCTTGCGAATACTGACTATAAGACACAGATATCAACATTGGCAGCGGCGAATGACTTGCCGGATGTATTTTTACTTCAGGGTATGAATACCATTGCATGGGCAGAACAGGGTCTGATTCTGGATATGACAAATTACATTAAAGAATCTCCTTATTATGACCAGTACAATACTGCATATTTTACACCTTTTACCACTGCCGACGGAAAGATTTATGGACTTCCTGTTTTAACCGGTGGTACCTGTACTGTTATCATGTATGATAAGAGAGTATGGGGCGACAGCTTCCCTTCAACTTGGGCTGATGTTGAAGCAAAGACAGCTGCTATCATTGCGGATGGAAAGACTCCTATCGCATTTGGTAATAACGGTCAGTGGCAGGCCAACTCCTGCTTCCTGTCCACCTTGGCTGACAGATATACCGGTCCTGATTGGTATCTGTCCATGATCAACAAGGGCGGCGCTGCTTTTACCGATTCTGAATTTGTTGCAGCTTTGGCTGAGACACAGAGACTGTTTACTCAGACAGATATCTTCAACAAGGACTTTAATGCAATTTCCAATGAAGATGCAAGAGAATATTATATTTCCGGTGATGCTACCGCATTTATCGGTGGTAACTGGGATGTGTCTTACGTAGGAGCTACTTTGAAGGATGCCGGCGATGACCTGTACAATAACACAGGATTTGCTGTACTCCCTCAGTCTGCTGATGCAAAACATCAGAGAAACAGCCAGAATATCGGACTTGGATATGCTGTTGCAATTAACCCTAAGGTAGCAGATGATCCCGCTAAACTGCAGGCAGCTCTCGACTTCGCTTACTATGTAACCGGTCCTGACTTCTCTGCATTCGTAGCTGAGAATTATGCATTGGGTGGATTGACTGAAGCACCTGAAGTTGACTGGAGCAAGTTCGATGCATGGGATGTTGATTTCTATAATTTCTCTTATGTTGATACAGAAGCTTGTGAAATTTATGACTCCTATCTTTCCGGCGCAGTTTGGGGTGTAATGAACCAGGATTTGCAGGCTATGATGAATGGCACAATGAGTCCTGAGGATGTTGCTGCAGCCGCACAGGAAGCATATGCAGAAAACTACTAAAGATGTAGTAAGTAGGTAACATAGCGGTACCGGTCATGCCTTGGCCGGTACCGTAATTATTAAGGTAAATGTGAACATAAAACAAAAGGAGGAAAAGGGATGCTTACGGCCATAAAACCTAAAAAAAGAGTAGTGGCTGCCTATCTGGCAATTCCTACAATACTATTCATATTTTCGGTATTCGTTCCCTTGATAACAGCCTTTGTTAACAGCTTTTTTGAGTGGAAGAGCGGACCTAACAAAACTTTTAACGGATTGACCAATTATATTACTCTGTTACATGACAGCACTTTCTGGCTGTCCTTTAAGCACAATTTGTTCCTGGTGGCGGTTTGTATTGTTGGGCAGATTGGAATCGCGTTTGTTTTGGTACTTATGATAAATTCAAAACTTGTAAAGCTGAAAGGAATTCACAGAACGTTTGGATTCTTCCCCAGCACAATAGCGGCAGTGTCTATCGGATTCATCTGGAAGATGATTTATGACTATAACCGCGGCCTTTTGAATTGGTTCTTGGATAAAATAGGACGTGCTGATTTACAGCAGGTATGGCTGAACAATGAAAATCTTGTGATGCTTTTGGTTGCGATACCATTGGTATGGCAATGGATTGGATACTATATGGTTATCCTCTTGTCGGCTATTTCGTCAATTGATACCGAGATTCTTGAGGTGTCTGAACTTGATGGCGCAAATGCCGTGCAGAGAGCAATTTACATAGTGCTTCCGTTGATTAAGAATACTTTGCTTGTTTGTATTACCCTTTGCATTGCGGGTAATATGAAAGCTTTTGATAATATTTATGTCATGACATCCGGTGGACCCGGAAAGGCATCTATGGTTATGGCTATGTATGGATATGACGTTTCTTTTAATCAGGGAAATCTGGGATACGGCAGTACAATATCTATTGGTATCTTTGTAATGAGTTTGTTGGTAATTGGCGGTTCCAAGTGGCTGATTGGCAGACTCACCAAGAGCAAAGATGCGTAAGGGAGGATACGTTATGTCGAAAGCAAATGTGATGACAAAAGTTGAAAAAAAAGATGCCGGTACGAAAGTGAAAAAGGGAGTATTAGGAGTGTTCCTGAATGCTGTTTTAATTATCTTTTCTGCCACCTGTATTTTCCCACTGGTATGGATGTTTTACTCGTCTTTGAAAGAAAAAAGAGCATTTAATGCAGATATTGTAGGATTGCCTAAAGAACCAACGCTGATAAACTATCAGAGAATCCTGTCAAACTCGGATTATCATCTGGGAAGCTCCATGGTTAACAGTTTTAGAGTAACACTCTTTTCGGTTGCGCTGATTGTGCTTTTTGGATTCATTGTTGGATATATTCTTGCCAGAGTGAAGTTTAAACTGAACAGAGCTATGTACTTAATGTTTTTGATGGGAATGCTGATTCCGATCCATTCTCTTTTGGTACCCATTTATTTGGTATTTAAGAATACCGGTCTTTCAAATCACTGGTTTACATTGATTATTCCGTATGTCGCCTTCGGATTGCCAATGTCAATCTTTTTGGTGGAAGGGTTTATCAAAGGTGTACCTACAGCGTTGGAGGAAGCGGCAGCTATTGATGGAAGTTCTTTCTCCAGAACTATGTTCCAGATTATCATGCCTATATGTCGGCCTATTTTGACTACGGTTGCAATCATTAATGTATTTTCCTGCTGGAATGAGTTCTCGTTTGCTCTGGTGTTGATTAGGGACCAGGCACTGCATACGGTTCCTTTGGCAATGACTCAGTTTACAGGACAGTTTAACTCTGATTATCCTAAGATTATGGCAGCTATGATTCTTACCATGTTGCCGATTGTTGTACTGTACTTTTGCTTTAGCAAGCAAATTATTAAAGGCATGGTAGCCGGTGCGGTCAAGGGCTGATGCTACCGCCATTCAATATTATGTTTCATATGTTGTGTGCATTAAAAAACAGGGCATCACTTGAACTGATGCCCTGTTTTTTCGACGGAGATGATGGGATTTGAACCCATGCGCCGGCAAAACCGACCTACCGGATTTCGAATCCGGACCCTTCAACCACTTGGGTACATCTCCATGAGGATTTTACAACCGCTTTTTTATTTTATAGTATCGTATTCATTTTTG
>JALEIR010000054.1 GCA_022769665.1 Lachnospiraceae bacterium
CTTACGGTTGTTTTTGGCTTTCTCTGAAATACAACCGTAGCCAAGCTCTCTTACTTACGGTTGTTTTTGGCTTTCTCTGAAATGCAACCGTAGCCAAGCTCTCTTACTTACGGTTGTTTTTGGCTTTCTCTGAAATGCAACCGTAGCCAAGCTCTCTTACTTACGGTTGTTTTTGGCTTTCTCTGAAATGCAACCGTAACCCATGTCCTGCTTATTGTATTGTCAACCGAAATCGCCCCGTAAAATCTTACCTAAACGAATATACGCTTCTCATATTTCCATATTCTTCAAGCCTGGCAATCAGTCAAAGAATTTCCCTTTATAAAAATTTTCATTACCAAGCTTTGTGGCTGTAAGTTTGAACAAAACACACCCATCAGGACACATGACAACTTTACTATACTTGCTGTCGCCTCCAATATTCTCCAGGTCTCCTCCGCTTCTCACAGCTTCCATTATCGGAAATAAAATCATCATCACTTTGGAACAAATACCCTGCCCATTTGAGTTTACCGGACAGCCATATGTACATGTATACACATCCCCGATTTCTTCTCCGTTTCTGCAAAACCTTTCGGTTTCATTATTATCTTTATTAAATCCAATCACTTCAATTTTCCACTCATATTCCTCGTCATACCATTTTTTCATTTATTTTCTATCTCCTCCACAAACTCTCTCTTTAGCAAGGGATGGCAATTCTTATTTTGTCAATCCACCCCTCCATCTCCTTACACACGGGACTTATTCACCCTTTTCCGCTTGTGTCCCTCTGTTACACATAATTCCTACAAGGGATAAATCTATTTTCCCACAAGGGATAAATCTATTCATTTCTTCTCTCCCTGATAAACGGCTTTTCAACTCTCCCGTCAGTAATCAAGCCATATATCTCCGGTCTCCTGTAGGCATTACCGTGCACCTCGCTTTCACGGTATCTGCGCAACTGTTCCAAATCCAGTTCGGCCACATATACTCCTTCTTTGCCATCTGCCTGTAACAGACAGGTATCTCTTGAGCAGGGCAACTCCGGCAGATATGCGACACCGTCAAATACACTGGAGCCTCCGTTACAGTCAGGCACTGTCTCCGGATAGTTGCAAGTCGCTATGGCAAGCATATTTTCGTAAGCTCTGCCCCTAAGCTGAGAAAGCCTGTTGATTTCCATGGGGCAGGCGTTCGGAACCAGAATCAGTTCTGCTCCTTTCAGCATCAGTATTCTTGCGCTCTCCGGGAATTCTCTGTCAAAGCATATCATTGCGCCAACCTTCACCTTACCATGGGCAGTATCTAAATCTGTAACATAAAAATCCTCTCCCGGAGTCAAATTCCGTTCCACATCAAAGTCACAGGTATGTACCTTCGCATAAGCAAATTTTCGCTCTCCGAACCTGTCGAAAAGGACAACCGTATTGCGGGGAGCATCTTTATACTGTTCCAGTAGAGTAATCCCGATAGCCATGTCGAGTTCTCCCGCCAGCCTACCGAATGCATTGACAAAACCGCTGTCCGCAGGAATCGCCTCTGCCTTCCATTCCTCCACAGGACGGTTGTAGATATTATATCCGTTGCTCCACATTTCCGGAAACAGCGCAATATCAGCACCCATCTCTTTCGCCCTTTTACAATAATTCATTCCCTTTTCGAGATTCCCGTCTAAGGTACCGCAAGGTGCCAACTGTAATAAAGCTATCTTTAACGAATACATTTCCTGCCTCCCATCCTCCGTCTTATTGTAAAACTGGTCTATCCCCTATGTTTCCATAATAACGACCTTGTTTTCCGCAACAATGCTCCCCAAGTCCTTCTCGTATGTAATGCTTTTCTCGTTTAAGACATCCGAAAAATCCTTTTCTCTTCACCATCGCCGCATTGCTTCTTCTCCGAATTCCCGGCAGTTTGGTTTCGTCTGATGTCTTCTTAGCGTTTCTTCAAAAGGCAAGTCAAAATAATAGGCATAGATTTCCTTCCCGTATATCCGACGAGCCAATTCAAACAATGGTCTGTACCAGTCGGCATACATGATACCTTCTAAAATAACAATGTCACTGTGAGTACTTCCATATTTCAAAAGTTCCTTCATAAGCGGCAGCGCCCTCGTGTCTTCTCCATCCTTAACCATAAGCATGTCCCGCCTGATTACATCCTGAGAGATGAGGATTGTATTTCTGCCAAATTTCTTTTGCAATTCCTTGGCTACCGTTGTTTTTCCGCTCCCGGAATCTCCCCTGAGTACAATCAGTTTTCCCATCACACTTTCCTTTTCAAAATTTCACATTCTTCCTGCCAACTTCGTCTTTTATTTTGCACTCAGTTATTCATAGTCTTCCAAAAGCTTCAGGATTTCTGTCCTTCAATCACCGTTTTTACCAGCTGCCAGGCTATACCGCCTTTCCGAAGCAAATCCAATGCATCTTCAAGCTTCACCCACTCTGCGGCATCTACTTCTCCTGACGTCACGAAATCAGCCTTATCAACGGTGGCTTTATATCCAAGCATCAACATCTCCTTTTTATCGTAGGGATAACTCCTGATAAATTCCAGTTTCTTTACCGTCAATCCGATTTCTTCTCTGATTTCACGTATCACTGCATCCTCCGCTGATTCTCCGATTTTCATGATTCCGGCAACACATACATGTTTGGTAGTGGACACATAATTTTGCCGCAGCAGAGCAATTTCATGATTCTCATTTACAACCGCCGCAATAACACTGGTTGTAAACATATCCCACAAAGGGATTTCGCATTTTGTACAATAAGGGATAAAACCTTCATCTCCTATTTCTTTCTCAACCAGTTTGCTTCCGCAATATGGACAATAGATAAATCTCATACCGTTCCTCCCCGAGTACCATGTTTCTTATCTCCGACATCCGACTCTCTTTCTGCGATAGCAATACATATCCTAAAATGATTGAGGACATTGTACTCCTATTACGAAACCAGCCTGCCGTTCCATATCAAAAGTCATAAGTGCTTTCACAATATACAATTTCATCAAAAGTTGTTTTGCACATTATCCACCATATATGCTATACTTTGATTGATACAAGGGAACCGGCAAAATGAGGGGTGGTTAGATATGCTGCACTACTTAATTCAACTCAATTACGCTACAATAATTCTTATACTTTGTCTTTTGATATTCATAATAACCAACGACTACTTTGACAAAAAGGTCAGGCTGCTGTTTTTGCTGTCATGTAACATGCTGCTTGGGCTTGTCCTGGCAGACTCTGTGGAATACTGGACTTCCCAGACCCCCGGAAGACAGGTATTGCGGGTTTGGATGTCAGCTATCGGATACAGTTTAAGACCTGCCATCATTTTTGTGGTCATCCTGCTTCTTTTACGCGGAAAAATCAGAAAGCGTATGTGGTTGTCTGTTCCCTTGATATTTAACGCGTTGATAGCATTTTCCGCACTGTTTACGGATATTGCATTCTCGTACACCCCTGACAACGAATTTGTACGCGGACCGCTGTGGTATTTTGCCTTTATAACCAGTGGTTTTTATGCTGTGGTTCTGCTGATTTGCACGGTAGGACTATACAGGTCTATTCATTTTTCGGAAACATTGATTTCCATTATTGTAGTGTGCATGTTTGTCATTTCTACCGCAATGGAATCTGTCTGGAAGTATGACGGAACCATTAACGCCACCGGAGCTGTTTCTCTGGTATTTTATTATCTTTATCTGAATACCCAACAGTTTAAAAGAGACCCGATGACCAATACACTGAACCGCCGCTGTTTCTTTTTGGATGCCGAGAAAAACATGGCCGGCTTAAGTGCGGTTATGTCAATCGACCTGAATAATTTGAAACAATTGAATGATGGTTATGGGCATGCAAAAGGAGACGAAGCAATCTGCGCACTGTCCCGCAGTATCGAAAATGTATTACCCAAAAACTGTTTCCTGTATCGTACGGGAGGAGACGAATTTATGGTTCTTTGTTTTCATAAAGAAGAAAATATCGTAAGACAGCTTCTTCTGGATATGAAAGCAGAATTTTCAAAAACCCCCTATTCCTGTGCAATCGGAATGGCTTATAAGGACAGTTCCATGAGCTTTGACAGCCTCTGCTCACGGGCAGACAAAGAAATGTACGAAGATAAATTTCGTATGAAAAACAAGGGCTGACACATAACTGCCTACATTAATTCAGACCGCACAAGTCCTTCACCACTTCCCCTGCAATAATCAGGCCGGCTACGGAAGGGACAAAGGCAACACTTCCGGGAATGGCTCTCCTTTGCGTACATTTGTGCTCAGCACCGGGAGGACAGATACAGTTTGATTTACAGCTGATCGCCATATCCTCCTGCGGATTAATCGGCGTTTCCTCGGAATACACTACCTTCAAATCTTTAATACCACGCTTCTTCAGTTCCCTGCGCATCACTTTTGCCAACGGACAAACCTTCGTCTTGTAAATATCTGCAACCTGAAACCGGCTTCCGTCCAGTTTATTTCCGGCTCCCATACTGCTGATTATCGGGATACTAAGCTCCTTCGCCTTCATGACAAGCGCAATCTTTGCGGTAACGGTATCGACCGCATCCACAACGTAATCAAACTCCTCAAAGGGAAAATCCTGTGCATTCTCAGGCAGAAAAAAGCATTTGTGTACCCTTACATCCGCGTCCGGATTAATCTCCAGAATCCGCTCCTTCATGACATCCACTTTATATTTTCCCACAGTCTTTCGGGTAGCGATAATCTGTCTGTTTAAATTCGTCAGACAGACCTTATCATCGTCCACCAAATCAAAGGCACCTACTCCGCTGCGCACCAACGCTTCACATACGTATCCGCCCACACCGCCGATACCAAAAACCGCCACTCTTGACTGCGCCAGTCTATCCATTGCTTCCTTGCCCAGCAGTAACTCTGTTCTCGAAAATTGCGTCAACATATCATAATCTCCCTTTTTCCTGTCAATAATACTGCAATTCAAAAAGCAGGGCCGCTGTTTCCCGAGCCGCTGCTTTTCGAATTTCGAGTTACGGGTAGCTTATATTTCCCAGTGTTTTGCTAGGTTATATTATAGGTCGGTACACGGTCCTTGTCAATCTGTCCTCTCCGCTGTCTCACCAAACACAGACTCCACCAGCTCCAGACAGTAATCCAGGGAAAAATTACCATCCTGTTTTACAATCTCATTTTTCTCCGCCAGCTCCTCAGTATATTCTTCCAACGGATATACCGTCACTCCGCCGAACCCCTGTTCCAGATGACACACCAGCGGCTCCACGCCCCAATCTATAATGCCGACCTCTCCGTCCTCTTCCATTCCGATAGTCACCTTCGCCATACCGCCCACCATCCGGTTTGCCACACCTTCCCCCGTCCCGGAGGTCCAATTTGCAAAATTGCCCAGGGAATAATATACCAGCGTATCCTCCACCCACGCCACAGGCTCTATCACATGGGGATGAGTGCCGATTACCAAATCAGCCCCGTTTTCCGCAAACAGTTCCGCCCATCTCTTCTGGGTTTTTGTTTCACTCAGGGTATATTCCGTACCCCAATGAGGACATACCACTGTAAAGTCCGCCATTTCCTCCGCACGCTGTAAATCCCGGATAACCCTGTCCTCCTCCAGCATATCCACCCCATAAGGCATGTCCTCCGGAAGCGGGATTCCGTTGGTCCCGTAGGTATAGTTCAAAACAGCAATATGGATTCCATCCTGCTCATAAACATAAATTTCCTCCCCGTCCTCCGCACTGTCGTGAATTCCCAGCACCGCCTTTTCCGGGTAGTTCTCCTTCCAAAAGGCAAGGCAGTTCAAAAGCCCGCGCTTCCCCTTATCCAGGGCATGATTGGTTCCGTGAAGTATCACATCAAAACCGGAATCCGCCAGGGCATCTCCCAGCTCATAAGGTGCATTAAAGGCCGGGTAACCGCTGATGCCAAGCTCACTTCCTCCGATGATGACCTCTTGATTTACCAGTGCCAGATCAGCCTCCTCAATCTCCTCCTTTACATTGGTAAACAAAGCGGTAAAATCATATCCTCCGTCCGGTGTTTCCCCGCTTTGGGCCAAAGGAGTGTGAAGAAGTACATCTCCTACCATCACCAGCGTCATTTCCGGCAGAGGAGACGGTGTTGGTTCCGAAGTTGTCTCCTGTTCCGCAGCCGGAGATGTCTCAGGGGTTGTCTCCTGTGTCAGAGTCAGATTTGTCCCCGTGGTCGTTTCCTGTTCTCCCCGGTTTTCTCCGATATGCTCTGTTTTCTCGGACAGCGCCGGTATCTCAGCTTCTGCCGAAACCTCCCCGGGCACTTCCGGCAGCGGTTTCTTCTCTCCGCAACCGCTCAGCAACAAGGTACATAACACTAATATACCTGTTTGCTTTAAATATCTTCTTATCATAGTTTCCCCTTTTCCTCTGTTATAAGGCAACGTTCTGCTTATTCCTAACATTATAGGCGATTTTCCGATACTTGGCAACAAAATCTCCTTGTAAATATTTATCGATAACTGTATAATATTGTAGTAATATGTCAACAGATAAAAATATCAACGCAAGACAGACATACAAAAAAGATATCCCAAAAATTCCACATAAGGAAAACAATTATGAAGAAAAAAATAAGAAAACGGCTGACGCTCTTTATTGTTGCCGCGTTGTTTCTGTTTATGATCATAAATTACATTCTGTTGATTATTCAAGCACAGAACGATATGGTTGAAGCCTCTCAAAAGCTGTTCTGGCAGATTGAACAGCTGGTTTCCCAAAACAGTGCCGAATTGGAAGCTGTGTCCAACGATTTCCGCGATATTTGTCTTCTCCGGGCCAGAGCTGCAGCTTACCTGCTTCAGTACACGCCTTCCGATGAAGAGGATACTGCCAATCTGAAAAAAATTGCAAAACTGCTGGATGTGGATGAATTGCATCTCTTTAATCAAAACGGCACTATTTTTGCCGGTACTAATCCGGAGTATTACGGTCTCAACATGAACGATGGAGATCAAATCAGCTTCTTTCTTCCCATGTTAGAAGACAAAACACTTTCCCTCTGTCAGGATGTCACGCCCAATACCGCGGAGGATAAGCTGATGCAATACGCCGCAGCCTGGACAGAAGACAGGAGCTGCATCGTACAGGTGGGCTTTGAGCCGGAGCGGGTTATGGAACTGACCCAAAAAAACGAATTATCCTACATATTTTCGCTACTGACGGACAGCAATAACTCTACCCTTTTCGCTGTTTCCAAAGATGATTATACCGTGCTCGGAAGTACGAGACCGGTTATGCTTGAGAAAAAACTGACCGACTGGAATGTTCCTCTCGAGAAAGTCCAAAGATGGGGCAAGGGTTTCTACTTCACCATACAGGGCGTACCTGCATACGGCGTCTTTCAGGAAACCGATAATGTCATTTTGGGTCGAATTATGTCTCTGGAAAACCTGTATGCCAATATCAATCTCAACAATTTCCGCCTGGCAGCATATCTGATGGTCATATTCGGTGCAGTCTTTATTCTGATATCCGGATATCTGGACAAAAATATTGTCCGGGCCATCTCAGATATCAACGGGGAATTACAGAAAATCACAGAGGGCGATTTGGATAAGCATGTAGATGTGAATACCACTCCCGAATTTACCGAACTCAGCGGTCATATCAACGATATGGTGGAAAGCCTGTTGGAAACTACAGATAAGCTTTCCTTTGTCCTGGATGCCACCCAACTGCCAATCGGTGTTTATGAATACAGCGCCGGAATGGGACGTGTTCTGGTTACCAGCCGTGTTCCCGAGATTCTGGGGCTTTCTTCCGAACAGGAAAAGCAACTTTTTGCCGATTATAAAAATTTTGAAAAATGGCTGATACAGCTTAGAAAAAATGCTCTGGAGAACGGTATATATCGTATTTTGCGTGACGGAGAAACCGAACGCTATATCAAAATGGAAAGCCTTCCCAGGTCAGGAAGCGTATTTGGAATTGTAATAGACGTTACGGATGATGTTCTCAAGAACCAGCAATTGGAGCAGGAGCTGGGACAGGATGAACTGACAAAGCTCTGTAGCCGACGCTCTTTTTATTCACAGGTCGAGCAGCTTTTTGCGAAACCGGAACAGTTGAAAAATGCGGCTATCATCATGATTGATTCCGATGATTTGAAAAAAATAAACGATAACTACGGGCACGAATACGGAGACCGTTATCTCTGTAAACTGGCAGAGACCCTCAATCGTCTCAGCGCTCCTTTCCGGCTGATTGCCAGACTCAGCGGAGACGAGTTTGCCATCCTTCTGTACAATTCAGATACCAAAGAGGATTTGCAGCGTTATATCCAAGAGTTGAAATATCTTCGTGACAATGCCATGCTGACGTTATCTGTCACAAATCAGATTCCCGTACGTTTTTCCATAGGTACGGCGTTCTATCCCGCAGACGGCGACAGCTATCAGTTGCTGCTTAAGTATGCCGACAGAGAAATGTATAAGGACAAAGAAAAAAGGAAAGCCAAAAGCCCCAATTTATTCAATAAATCTCTGTAACTTTTTTCCTACCCAGGTAATGACGGGCCCCAGGAAAAATGCTACCGCGACTGTAACTATTCCCACATCACCGCCCAGCAAAAATCCTGCTGCCATGAAGCAGATGTCCCAAATCATCCTGATTACCTTAAAGGACAGCTTCTTCACACGCTTGGAAATAATAAAGGGAAGTCCATCATAAGGAGAAGTCCCCAGCCCTGCAGTCATATAAGTAGATGCGCCTAAAATAAATATAATCAGAGCCGGAATCAACAATCCAAAGCGCACCGGAAGCTGATCAAAAAAACCTTCCGGTGTCACCCGGCTCCAAACGAAACGCCAAAAATCTGAGATATAGCCTAAAAAAACCATGTTACCTATGGTACCGAAACCAATCAGACTCATATCAAACCGAATCACAAACAGGAATGTAACCAAGTGGCATAAAAGTTGAGCTGTTCCAAAGCTGATCGGCACATAATTGATTACACCCTGCGTCAGACAGGAACAGGGGTCTGTCCCAAGATTCAGATTGATGAGCAGGGACAATCCCAAGCCCTGAAGCAATACTCCGATAATCATCATAATCATTCGATTTCTAAACTTTGGCGGTCTCGCAAAACACGTCACTTTCATCTTATTCACTCCCGCTTTGCTGTAAAATATTTGTTTTCAAACTCTTCCGCGGATACGGGCTCGGAAAAATAAAATCCCTGGAAAATATCGCACCCCATGTTGCGAAGGGATTCCATCTGCTCAACCGTTTCCACTCCTTCCGCAACCACACGCATATCCAGTGCCTTTGCCATATTTATAACAGAGCTTAAAATCACACGGCTTCTTTCCTTATTTTCCGTCTCCCGCAGGAAAAGCATATCTATCTTCAGGATGTCTGCCTTTACATCCTTCAGCATATTAAGCGATGAATAACCGCTGCCAAAATCATCGATTTCAATCCGGAAACCGTAATCACGCAGCTTATCCATTGTTTGGACATGCATCTCCAAATCTGTAATAAGCACCGTCTCCGTAATTTCAATATTCAACCTATCGGGAGCAATACCGTATTTTTCCACCAAATCTATAAAAACCTTGCTTAAGTCGGTATAATAAAAGTCCTTTGCAGAAACATTGACCGAAATGCTCAAGTCCCCTCTTCCCTGTGCCTTCCACCGACTCAACTTTTCTGCGGCAAGCTCCCACATGTATTCATCCAATCGTATAATCAATCCCGTCTTTTCCACAACAGGTATAAAGTTGTTTGGTGCGACCAGCCCCTGTACAGGATGCCTCCATCTTGCCAGAGCCTCCGCTCCCACAAGCTGTCCGTCCGCACCAACAAGCGGCTGTAAAAACATGGTAAACTGTTTTTCACGGAGAGCACGGTCAAACTCGCCTACCACCGTCTTCTCATGTACCAGCCGATCCAACATTTTTGCATCATAGTAAACCACAGTTTTATTGTAACCTTCCTGTGGAGATTCGATTGCTAAGTTTGCCTTATCATACATAACCTGCGGACTCTCTGTGGGGTCCTCAATCTTATAGACACCGATACAGACCTGTATTTTATAGTTGGCATCATTGATAAGATACTGCAGACGTCCCGTATTTTTCTCAGCCAGCTCCTGGTTAAAATTCTCCTTCGCCACCAGCATGGCAAACCTGTCGGGGCCGATTCTTCCGTGTATACAATCCTCATAATTGGCGTATTTCAACAAAGCTGCCTGATCTGCCAGAACTCTGTCACCCATCTCCTCACCGAACAAATCGTTGATCAGCTTAAAATTTTTGATGTTGGTACAGACCATATATCTCTCTACTTCAGGTTTTCTGCGGATAATTTGCTCTGCCTTCTGGAAAAAATATTCCCTGTTATATAGGCCGGTCAGTCTGTCATGGGTTGCAAGATATTGTTCCTCGCGAAAACGTCTGATATCTTCCGTTCTGTCCGTCAGCTTAAAGGAGTAACCTGTAGTAGCATTTTTCGCGTCCCTTACACGTTGAAATTCCACGTGAAAATCCCGTTCCGCTCCCTTCACGGTATGCTGTTCTTCCCACTCGTCATAATCCATGTCATTTCGGGGATTCTGCTCTTTCCATTTTTTAAAATACCGTTCAAACGGAAGTGAGTCTCCTTCTTTTACCTGAAGATATTCATAAGCTTTTGTGTTGGCGTAAATAAATTTACCTTTGATGTCAAAACAGAAGATTCCGTTATTGAAATCCTCCACCACACTCATCAGGGTGTCTTCCATCAGCCCCTTGGGGACGGCATACAAGGAACTGTAGCAAATAACAATAGCCAGTACCGCGTAAAACAACAACGAAAAATCAAGTGGATAATCGGATGTGAAGCAGGCCGCATTCACTGCTATCACAATCAGGAAAGGTACCAGCGTATACAAGTACATTTTCCTGTACATTTTTGAAGTCTGCACAATCTTTTTTACCAAAAAAAACAGCACCAGGAATGTGAGAAAATAGCAGAACCCCAGATGCCAATAATGAACCTTCTGAAAGGTTGCGCTCCAATACTGCAGACCTGTTCCTTCATGTACCTTCTGCTCCAGCAAAAACATACGCTGAGTGCGGACATTCAGCAAAAGGCAAATTGTATCAAACGCCGCGAATGTCACCAAAACATTGCGGTACAGCTTCGTATGAATCTTTATATCTCCATACCGCAGTACATACGCCAGCAAACACAGTAACATCCAATCCGTACACACAAAATACATCCCGTCAAAGAGCAGGGCTGCGTTCAAATTATCCGACAGCAAAAAAAGGATATAGCAAATCATGGCAATGATTCCCATATTCAATAAACGGCGGATCACTGTAGAATATTCACTTTTTTTCCGGACCGTGACAATGCAACAGATGATTGTTACAATCATCAATGCTGTCAGAGCAATCACAAATACAGATTCCATGGTATATCCTCCCGTTCGAACAGACACACTTGTTTTTCTGTTCGTGTACATCATATCACAAAATCCGCATTTTTTCCACAAAAAGAGGAGACGAACCCCGCAAATCCGTCTCCTCTTATGATTGGTTTTAACCGACCTTATATCCTTGTCCCCATACTACCTGTAAATATCGGGGTTCCTGAGGATTCTCTTCAATCTTCTCTCTGATATGGCGAATGTGTACCGCTATGGTATTGTCTGCTCCGATAGGCGCCATTTTCCAGATTCGCTCATATATCTGCTTGTTTGAGAGAACTCTTCCCGGATTTTCCATCAGAAGATGCAGAATCTTGTACTCTGTGGGAGTCAAGTCCACCCTGCGGCCTCTGACAGATACCAGCTTTGCCGTGTCGTCCATCTCCAAGTCATCCATACAGATACAGCCGGACACTTCCGCCCCCGCCATCAGCCTGCGGTAGCAACGAATCTGTGCCTGAATACGCGCCATACTTTCCATAGTGGAACAGTCACTGTCCAGCAAATCATCGGCTCCCGCATTCAGAGCCAAAATCCGAAGCATTTCCTTACCTTTGTCCAGGATGGCAATAATCGGTTTATTGCAGCTCTTACGAAGCTCTGTCAGAAGTGCCAGGGACTCCGTACCCCCGCCTGCCTCCGTCTGAAAATCAAACAGCAGCAAAACCGACTTCTCAGACCTAAAACGCTCCAAGAGTTCTTCTCTTTCATTCAGTCGCTCCACTCCGTAGCCGGAGCCTTTCAGCATGCACTCCAGAATTTCCGAAGCCCCCTCTGCGCCGTAAATCAAAATACTCTCTTCCCTGATATTTTTACTCATACACCTCAACCTCTTTCCATCATTGCTGCAGCAATTCCTTCTGCATTTCCGCAAACTTCAAAATATACTTTTCCGGAAGCGCACCGTAAGGAATCCGTACCTCATACTTCTTTCCGTTCTTCATGACCAAGGTAATATTCCCTGCCATTTCCGGGTGGTAAATGCTGTAATTTCTGTAATCTGAGTAAGAAATCAGTTCCAGAAGCTCCTCTATTTCCTCCCGGTCCGTAAGGGACAATCCGATGGTTCCTTCTCCGTTCACGCCCCACTTTTCAATGGTCTCATAGTCCACAGCCCTCGGCAAATCCGACTCGTCGTATACATAGCTGTCTATATCCAGACTCTCCGGATAAACCCCGTACATCTCACATACATACTCTACCAGATTGACTCCTGCATAAAGGTCGGAACGGTAATAATATGTGTCCAGCATAATCTCCTGAACCTCATCGGCACTCACAACCTCTACATATTCTCCAAGGCCCAGACGTTCTATAGTCTCAACCGTATTTGTCATCTCTTCATTCACTTCCAGATAACGGCTGCGGGTATAAGGGCCATCCTCCCTTCGCAGATTTAATGTGCAAAGGATTCTGCCGTTTCCGGAAACAAGCGCCTCGGGATTCTCTCTGACATCCTTGTTGTACGCCTCACAAAGCGCGGCAAGCATCTCCTTTTCCTCTTGTTCTGCTGCCCTGAGGACAACCTGTGCTTCCCCGTTCCGGTTTACATTCATCATGGTTGCCGTCCTGACATCTTCCTCACTGACGGAGAACATCACCTCCATATACTCGGGAGAAGTCATCAGCGCGTATGCCGAAGCAGTATTCTGTTCGCTGATATGATAATATCTGTAATAGCTTTTTCCGTTCTTCAGTGTCACCTTTACAGCAACGCTTTCACTGCGATAGCCTCTTCCCGACACCGCCTCTTCTTCCGGAAATCCATTCTCTTCAAAGTCAACTGCCGCCGTCAGGAAATCATAAGCTGCGTCCACATCCGTGATGTGCATTCTGTTCAACGGATATCTCTCGTCCTCAAAATCCAGATAGTAATAATTCGTATTCCCGCAACTGCTGTCATACAACGCAATCTCCGCGATATCCTCTTTGTCCGGCAGATAGGTGTCATAATGCATCCAGTCAAAAGCAAAGCCAAAACATACCAGAAGGCTCACCGCCATCACCCCTGCCATCAGGATTTTATGTCTGAAAAAGGCTTTGAAATCCATATGGAAGATGATATCCAGTACCCCGAATACCACAATCCCCCCAAGCAGACCACCGAAAACGCCCCATGCATAGGTCCCGTTCTTCTCCGTTACCTCCGTAGCCAGAGACTGGAACAACAGCCATCCTCCCATGGCTGCCAAGACGGAAGCAACCGTCTGGAAAACAAATTTCACAGGCTTCCATGCAATCCCCTGCTCTGCCAGCTCCGAGGACCGTTTCAGGTAGGCTGTCAGTGCAAGAATCCCCAATACCGCAGCAATCAGCAGATTCAGAATCAAAACTCCTGCCAGACCGGAATACTCCATTGCCTGCATATCTGCCACTCTCCGGTACAAAACGTAAATAGACGATATAAAAGGAGAAGCATAAAACACCTTGTCAAAATAGTTATACGCCTCATACAGGAAGGTATCCAGGTAACTTCCCTGAAACAGATAAAGCATTCCGTAAACAGAAACCGCTCCCGCTCCGATGACAGCTATGGCAACCAATGTATTCAATACATTTCCGCAGAGCATGGCAGCCAAAAGCACCAGATGATACACCAACAGGAACGCAATCACCAACGCAAGTGTTGAAAGCAACGCATTCAGAATCAGCCCACCGCCTGTCAGCCAGCCTGTCATCACTTCTCTGTCTGCCGCTCCCAGTCCCGGCAGCGCCGCTGCAGCCTTCCGAAGCTTACCCAGCCTGCTTTCGCCAAGGATGACTGTGGCAGTCAAATTAGCCAGGAATGGTAGAAACCAAATCAAAAAGCCATTCAGCCAGCCGGTTGTAAAAAGCGTTCTTCTCTTTACCGGCATACTGTGATAAGTATCCACCATATTACGATGGAATACATAGCGGAAACCGAAAAGGCCTACGATAAGCGCACCCGCAATGGCTACAACGCCTCCCGTAACGCACATGGTCGAATAAAAGAATTCCTCAATCCGTCGTACCTGATAGGTCAGGTTTTCCATATTGACACCAGAGCCGGCATAACCGCTTCCGCCCTCCGTACTCATCAGGAACGCTACGGGAAGTGCCAGCAGATTGCCCAGCAAAGAGAGCGCAAGCATCCATGTTTTATGTCTGAAATTTTCTCTCATAACCTTAGAAAAGCAGTGCTTTGACGTCATAGCCCTTCACCTCCGTTTCACTGATAAATATTTCTTCCAGGGACAGAGGAAGCAGCTCATAAAACACCGGATTTAAAAGCTCCATAAACTCTTCTACCGTCTCCCTGCTTCCTCTTACCGTCACCGTATACAAAGAGCCTCTGTTCTCACAGGTCACCACATCCAGCGTATTTTTTAACTTTTGCAGCATTTCCTCTTCTTTGATAACAACCTGCAGCTTATGGATATTAAGCTTCATATCCTCCATATCCTTCTCCAGAAGAATACCGCCGCGGTGAAGCAGGCCTACATATTCACAGATATCCTCCAGTTCCCTTAAGTTATGGGAAGCGATGACAGGTGTCAGACCTCTCTCCTCGATTTCTCTGATGAAAAGTGCTTTCACTGCCTGCCGCATCACCGGGTCCAGTCCATCAAAGGTTTCATCGCACAACAGGTACTTCGTGTTGGCACAGATACCGCAGATAACCGAAAGTTGTTTTTTCATTCCTTTGGAGAAAGTATTTACCTTCCGATTGACATCCAGTCCAAACTTGCCCATCAAATCCTTCCACTTTTCTTCCTGAAAATCCGGGTAATAGGTTCTGTAAAGCTTTACCATATCTCTCGGTGTACCGCTCTTGAAAAAATACTGGTCGTCTGAAATATAAAAAATTTTTCCCTTCACTCCCGGATTGTCATAAACCGACTCCCCGTCTATCAGGATTTCTCCGTTATCCGGCTTCAACACACCGGTCAGCATCCGCATAAAGGTAGACTTTCCGGCACCGTTTGTACCAATCAGCCCGAATACATGCCCTTCCTCAATATGTGCACTGATTTCATCGATGGCTTTGACCGTCCCGAAGCTTTTGCTCAGATTCTTTACCTCAATCATGCCAATCCTCCTTCCTTTGGAGGATTTTTCCTCCCTGTCTTCCGTCAGATTTCTGCGCCTCATTTTCCGTTCCGGAATGTGAAGTGCCGGCCTGAGATTTTTCATTCGCAAAAATCTGATGCAGCTCCTCCGTAAGCTCCGCAAGTGTCAGCCCGGACTCCTTTGCGCGTTCCGTAACAAGTTCCCATTCCTCCAGCATTTTCTGTTTCTTGCTGTCACGCCATTCACTCTCCGGCGCCACAAAGCTTCCCCTGCCGGACACCGTGTAGAGATAACCCTCCTGCTCCAACTGATTATAAGCCCGCTGGATGGTGTTTGGATTTACTGCAAGCTCAATACCCATACTTCTGACACTTGGCATCTTGGAATTTGCTTCCAGCGCACCGTTTACGATAAGTCTCTCCAGTTTTTCCACGACCTGCTCATAGATGGGCCGTTTATCCCTGAAATCCAACAGAATCATGGACTCTTCCCCTTTCTTGCCAAATACTTCTTTTCCAACCGCTGTTTGTTTCATGCGTACTATGTCATTTGAGTGTACTATGTCTCTTAATACACTTAGATAATAATATAGGCGTTTCAGAATGTCAACCCCAAAACGCCTAAAAATATTAATTCAAATAACTATTCAGCTATAATATGGCAGTTTACTTTATCCAACCAAGCATCATTCCGAACCAATATCCCAGTCCGAGAAGCCAGCTTGCAAAAATGCCGTACAGAATTACCGGTCCTGCAATGGTAAATATCTTGCAGCCGATACCGAAAACCTGTCCCTCGCTCTTATATTCGATGGCGGGGGCAGCCACACCGTTGGCAAAGCCCGTAATGGGAACCAGTGCTCCGGCACCGCCCCATTTTACGATTTTCGGATAAATACCGAATCCGGTAAGAATAACGGATATAAGCACTAAAATCAGGGAACACCAGCTGCCTGCCGTCTGCTTGTCCAGGCCCATGCTGCCTGCATAGTTTAGGATAAACTGCCCGACACAGCAGATGATTCCGCCTGTTACAAAGGCCTTTAACATTTGTAACCACAAATTGTGAGTAGGTGTTACCTTCTTCACGTATTTTTCAAATTCTTTCTGCTGTGTTGCACTCTGCTGATTTTCTTCCATGATGATTCCTTTCCGGGTCAGGTTCTTTGTTCTGCCGCCTGTTACTGTTTTTAACAGTATGCCCGGATTGGATTTTTTTATTTTACTCTTCGTCTTCTTTTTCCGTTTCCTTCAGAACTTCATCTACAATATAGGGCGGCCGGGTTCTGGCTGCATCCAACGTTCTCCAAATATACTCACCCAGTATGCCCAGCATCAGCATAATGATACCGGACGCACATAAAGTCACACACATTAAGGACGCCCAGCCGGCAATCGGAGTTCCCTTGGTAATCTTCTCAACAATAACGCTGATCAGCAGAATCACTGCAAGAATATTAAATATTACCCCCATTGCGGACATAAACCGAAGTGGAAAATAAGAGAAACTCATCACAGAGTCCATTACAAGTTTTACCTTCTTGGAAAGAGTCCAGCGTGATTTCCCTATTTCTCTGTCCTGCCGTACAAAATAGATTTTATCCGTTTGAAATCCTGCCCAAAGTACTTGAAGCGTCAGCGAAGAATTCTTTTCATCCAGTCTCTCCAGAACCTCAATTACCTTTCTGTCCACCAGGTAGCAGTCACAGCCGCCGACCGGCATATTCTTATTGACAATCTTCCGAATCAGAGCATAATACATATTTGCGAAAAACACTTTTACCGGATTTTCTTTTCTCTCCTTGCGGACTGCCAGGACCACCTTATTCCCCCTCTTCCAGCTCTCATACATTTCCAGAATTATGCCGGAGTCCTCCTGAAGGTCCGCCTGCTTTGTTACAGCGCAGTCACCCGTGCAGGCCGAAAGCCCTGCCAGCAGAGCAGCATGTTCACCAAAGTTACGGGACAACTTTACGCACTTGATATGAGAATCTCTCATCCGAAGGGATGTCATCACCTTCCACGAATCGTCCCCTGAACCGTCATCCACAAACACAATCTCATATTCTCCCAGCTTCCCGAGAATTTTTTCCTTCATGTCTTCGTACAGGAGTTCAAGTGTATCCGCATTGTAATACACGGGAACCACAATAGATATTTTACTCATAATCAGCTTCCTCATCACCTTCTGATAATTTACGCACCATTTTTAAATAGGTTTCGTAATCCCTGATATACTCATCCGGGTCATAATGCTCGTTGGAAAGCACCAAAAGAACAGAATCCGGGGAAAAATCATACATTTCTTTCCAGACATTACTTTTCAAATAAAGGCCCATTCTCGGTCTGTTCAGTTCTATAATACTTGTCTCATATCCATTGTCCACTTTGACCTTGTTGGTACCGGACACGTTTATCATCACGAACTCAGAACGAAGGTTGGCATGGCATCCCCGAACCACCTCATTGTCAGAACCATAAATATAGAAAATCCTCTTGATTTCAAAGGGGATTGCGCTTCCGCCTTCCACAACCACAAGATTTCCCCTCTCATCCCCCAAATCCGGGAAATCCAGAATGCGCATCTGCTCCTCCAGCTTAATCATTTTTCTCTCCTATGCAAAACTGTTAATACACTCTATTGTAAACTGTTGTTCTTCTTCCTTCATACCTGTATACAGAGGGATGGAAAGCACCGTGTCCGCATATTCTTCCGTGATGGGAAAATCCCCCTTTTTATGGCCCAGAACACTGTACGCCTCTGAAAGATGAGGCGGAATAGGATAATGAATGATTGTACCGATTTCCTTTTCATTCAGATATTCTATCAATTCCCTGCGGCGTCTTGTCCGAATAACGTATTGGTGCCACACAGCAAACGTGCCTTCTCTCTCCTTTGGCAGAATAATGTCCTTTGAGCATAGACTGCGGCTGTAGTTTTCCGCCAGTTGTCTCCTCTCCTCCGTAATCTCCCGCATATGTGCCAGACGCACGTTCAGCAGACCGGCCTGAAGCTCATCCAATCTGGAATTTGCCCCCACCACCTTGTTGTAATAACGCTTTTCACTGCCGTAATTCCGGTATACTCTTGCGTCCTCCGCCAACTGAGGATTATTTGTCACAAGTGCACCCGCATCCCCAAAGGCTCCCAGATTCTTTGAGGGATAAAAAGAAAAGCAACCGGCATCGCCAAAGGTTCCCGTCATTTTTCCCTTGTACATTGCCCCGTGGGACTGTGCACAGTCCTCAATCAGCTTCAGATGATGCTTCCTGCAAATCGCGACAATTTTATCCATGTCCGCCACGTGCCCATACAGGTGCACCACCATGACGGCTTTTGTCTTCTCCGTTATTTTTTCCTCCAGCTTATCCGCATCAATCTGATAATACTTGTCCGGCTCCACAAACACCGGTGTAGCTCCGTTGATGGTAATGCCCATAACACTGGCTATATAGGTATTTCCCTGTACAAGGACCTCATCTCCCGGCCCGATTCCAAGCAGCCTGACTGCCATCCAGAGGGCATCCAGTCCACTGGCTAATCCAACACAGTATTTCGCCCCTGTGTATGCCGCAAAATTTTCCTCGAAGGTTTTTACCTCATTTCCCAGCACATACCATCCTGAACGCAGTACTGAAAGCGCTTTTTCCTCAAACTCCTCCTGATATTTCAGGAAACCGTAGTCCATACGATTCGGCATTATTTTCATCTGTCCATCCAAAATCCTTTCATCCGTTCAGGCTTTATTTTCTCCGATTACACGGTTTCATTTCGTTTCCGATATGCCCAGAACTTGTTCAGCACAAAATTCAACGGCACTGTCACGCACAAATTGACAAAGGTGGCAATATAATGAGGCAATCCCATAATTCTCTCCTGAACAAAGAGAAGAATCCCCATGAGCACCAGTTCTGTCAGCGCATAGGAAGCATAGACTTTCGCCAGAGCCTTATACCATGGCTGTCTTCCTTCCTCCTGCTGACGAAACACAAAACGGCTGTTCAACAGATAGGAAATCAGCACCGTAATCAAAAAAGAAAGCAGATTAGAAATTTGCTCATGAAGGTGCAAAAGATAATAACTCCCGTTTGTAATCAGATAGGACAGCACTGTATTAACCGCTCCCACCATACCGAATTTAATGAACTGAATAAACATATACCTGCCAATCTCCCTAAACAAACCATTCAACCGTCTACTATCCTAAATATGATTATTCTATCATATATTGACTTATCAGTCTATAGATTTCCCTCTACAACCGTCAATTCCTTGGGGTAGTGGTTCAGCAGCTTCACGCCGTCTTCCGTCACCATCACAAGGTCTTCTATCCTCACACCCACCCGGTCCGGCAGATAGATTCCCGGCTCAATGGAAAAAATCATGCCCGGCTTGGCAACGATGTCCGATGCCTGAGACACATCCCCTGCCTCATGAACATCATAGCCGATAAAATGGCCCAGCCTATGGGTAAAGTATGGCCCATATCCTGCCTCCGTGATAATATCCCTGGCGATTTTGTCGATTTCCCGAAGCAGAACGCCGGGTTTGATGGCCTTCTCCGCAGCCAGCTGTGCTCTGAGCACGGTTTCGTAGACTTTTTTACTCTCTTCCTCCGGCTCGCCAAAGAAAAAGGTTCGAGTCATATCGGAACAGAAGCCATCCTTTTTACAGCCCACATCAAACAGTACACAATCTCCCTGTTTCAGAACCGTTCTATCCGGTCCGTGATGCCCGCAGGCGGCATTTTTACCGAAACCTACCAAAGGCGCAAAGGAATAGTCGTCCGCTCCCAGCTCCCTGTATATACCCAGCATCTGCTCTGCCATCTCCGATTCCGTCATTCCCGCCTGAATCAGCCCTTTAAATCGTTCCATGGCTTTATCGTTGATTGCGGATACCTCTTCCATCTTCCGCTGTTCATATTCATCCTTGCAGGCGCGAACCTGCTTCATAACCTCAGAGGAATCCGTATAGCCGGCTGCTGCCTTCCTATCCATCAGTTCCAGCAAAAATTTAGCCTTTGTGACTCCGTCCACACCCAATGGCTTATCGTGATTCACAAAGGGATACAACTTTTCGATTCCGCTCTCGCTATCGGAATACCATAATATTTCTATGTCCTGTACCTCCGGCAGAGAAAACAATCTGTTCGCTACCAGCTTATGTTTCCCGCTTTTGTTCAGATAGAGTGCCCAGAATCTCTCCCAGGGTTCTTCATAATGCCCCGTCAGATAAAATACAGAGACGGGATCTGTTATCAACAACTGACAGACATCTGTCTCATCCATCTTTTCCAAAACCTTTTTCAGTCTCTCTTTGTTCATTTATGTCCTCTTTTCCGCGGTGAAGTCTTCTCTGTATCTTCCGCTGCATCTTTCTCTCAAAGTATACAAAATGAACAACTTTTTTTCAATGCCGGAAAACAGTAAAAATCCTATGGCACATCCGAATCTTCAGTGCTATAATCTTCATAGTTTATGCACATTATGTAAAAATAAGGAGTTCTTGGACCATGCATGTCGAAAGACAGAAAATCAGACAAACCTTTTGGGAATACTTCTTGCTCACTGTATCCACACTGATTCTGGTAGTCGGTGTATATTTATTTAAATTCCCCAATCATTTTTCCTTCGGCGGCGTCACCGGTATTGCCGTGGTCTTAAGTGCCGTCATGCCCGCCACTCCGGGAAACATCACCTTTTTGATTAATATGATACTCTTACTCTTTGGTTTTCTCTTTCTGGGTAAAGAAGCGGGGATTAAAACTGTCTATGTCAGCGTTTTGACTTCGGTGGGGCTGTCCGTTGCAGAGCTTCTTTTCCCCATGAAGCATCCGCTGACGGACGAGCCCGTCCTGGAGTTGATTTTTGCCATTGTCCTCCCTGCCTTCAGTGCAGCCATCTTTTTCAACATGGGAGCCTCCGGCGGCGGGACGGATATTGTAGCAATGATTCTGAAAAAATATACAAAGCTGAATATCGGTACCGCCCTTTTCATCGTGGATTTGGGGATTGTAATCGCAGCATGCTTTGTGTTCGATGCGCAGACAGGTCTGTGTTCTCTCTGCGGACTGCTTGCCAAGTCTCTCGTAATCGACGGCGTGATTGAGAACATCAATCTCTGCAAATATTTCACAATTATATGTGACAATCCGCAGCCTATCTGTGACTTTATCACAAACGAACTGGGCAGAAGTGCTACCATCCAGCATGCCGAAGGTGCCTACCGGCACAACGAAAAAACGGTCATAATCACTATCACCAAGCGAAGCCAGGCTGTGGAACTGCGTAACTTTATCAGAAAAACTCAGCCCGGCGCCTTTATTGCCATCACAAACAGCAGTGAAATCATCGGTAAAGGCTTTCGGGGCTTCAACTAGTTTTGGAGGCAAAAATCAGGCATCCTCTTCACGTCCTTCTCTTCCCGCCTGGGCAATGAGTGCTTTATCCACATCCTCCTCATACTGACGGATAGATACTTCAATGGGAGTGGGGTCTTTCGTCAGCCTTCTTCCTCCAATATGGTTAAAAAAGATGATGATACCTGCTGCCAGACCTACTGAATAAGAGACCTCCAGTGCATTTAAGCCTTGGGGCTCCCGATTCATTACTATCTTATATACCTCCGTAAAAACCTCATTGATACCCACATCATTATGATAAGCCATGATTGTGAAGGCTGTACCGAAAAAACTGATGACACAGACAAACGCCGTCTTCAGCCACTGCTGCCAGCCTTTATGCCTGTTCACACTAATCCACTCCACCAACACATCCGGCTCTCCCACAATCTGTACGCTGATATCCCGGCATTCCTTTTCCATCAGCTCCACCAGCTTTAACGCACTGATGACACACCTTTTTGTCTCATCCTTTTTAAAGTGATGTACCTTCAGCGCCTTCAGTCTGGCGCTGAGTACCTCATCGGAGCACCGCAGCGTGGCTATATCGGACAAAAACACGTCCTGTGCCTGCACTTCCACATTTCTCTCACACTTCAGATAAACCGTTTTGTTCTGCATTCTGCCAGCCTTGCCCTTCCCATCTTTTCAGCCCTCCGGGCCTTTTAAAGTTTCTGAACAAACTTACTTAACTGTCCTTTGTAACTCCGTTAAAAAATACAGGATGGAACCACACAGCTTTCCTGCCGCCATACTTAAGATGGCAAGTCCCATTCCGTGTCGGAAAGAAATACGCCTCGCAAATATAGGGATACTGTCCAGCATCTCGGCAATGGCCAAAGCCAGACAGCCGATGAACATTCCTGCAAACAATCCGAAGACAATCTGACAGAGCACACCAATTCCCAACAGCAGACTCATATGCTGTGAAAACCGTCTCTGCCACCAGGCGCCAAACTGGCAGTAGCGGTTAAAAACTGTCAGCACACAGCCTGTCAGCGTACCAAAAATAACCATCTCCTCATATAAAACTGCCTTATCGGCTGTATGGGTTTTCCCGGCAAACCTGGGTACAAGTCCCACCGCCACAAGCACCGTAAAAACCCCGGCAGCCGACAGCAGCCCGTAGCTTGCCCCCAAAATAATCAGAAAACAGTTTCGCAACATTCTTTATCCGCCTTTCGCAATTACACTGCATATGGGAAGTATTATTGGCGGATTATCAAAATTTATTCCGGCAAGCGTAAGTCTGATTTTTCTTCCATCACACTCATATAGGCCGGTCTGATAATTCTGTCTGTACAAATAAGCTCTTCTATCCGGTGGGCACTCCACCCCACAATTCTCGCCACGGCAAACATTGCGGTATACAATTCCTGCGGAATCCCCAGCATGTCATATACAAAACCGCTGTAAAAATCCACATTGGGACTTACTCCCTTGAAAATATGTCTCTTTTCACCAATGATTGCCGGAGCCAGCTCTTCGATATTCCGATAGAGCAGGAAATCCTCCTCTCTTCCCTTTTCCGCTGCCAGTTTTTCCACATATTTTTTCAATACTATCTCTCTGGGATCCGACAGAGAATAAACCGCATGACCCATTCCGTAGATCAGGCCCTTCCGGTCAAAGGCTTCTTTATCCACAATTTTTCCCAGATATGCTCTCACCTCATCTTTATCGCCGTAATCACCCACATGCTTTTTGATATCCTCCATCATTTCCATCACCTTAATATTGGCGCCGCCATGCTTCGGTCCCTTCAGCGATGACATGGCAGCTGCCATGGTAGAATAAGTATCCGAACCGGACGAGGTAACTACTCTTGTGGTAAATGTGGAATTGTTTCCGCCGCCGTGCTCCATATGCAGAATCAGTGCCGTGTCCAACACCTTGGTTTCCGTCTTTGTGTACTTCTGGTCCGGTCGCATCATCATTAACAGATTTTCGGCAGTGGACAGTTGGGGATTGGGATGATGGATAAACATACTTTGCCCTTTTTCATAGTGCACATAAGCATTGTATCCGTATACCGCAAGAAGCGGAAATTCACTGATTAACTGAATGCATTGACGCAGAGAATTACTGACGCCGGTATCCTTGGCATTTTTATCATAGGAGGCCAGCGTCAGTATGCTTTTCGTCATGGAGTTCATGATATCCCCGGTGGGTGCTTTCATAATCACATCCCTGGTAAAGTTTGTGGGCAGTGTTCGGCACTGCCCAATATACGCGGAAAACTCCTTTGTCTGCTCCTCATCCGGCATCTCTCCCATGAGCAGCAGATACGCAATTTTTTCAAATCCCGGTTCATCCTCCCCCAGATTCCGGATCAGTTCCTCCACTCTGTAGCCACGATACCAAAGCTCGCCGTCGCAGGGAATCTTCTTTCCGTCCACCACCTTCGATGAAACAATTCTGGATATATTGGTAAGTCCGGTCAAGACCCCGTTTCCGTTTTCATCCCGCAGTCCGCAGTTGACACCATATTCTTCGTACAGTCGCGGAGCAATATTGTCATTTTTCCGGCAAATCTCCTCCTGCCGTTTTGTATAGTCATCAATCCTGTTCTCCATCCGTCTCCGCCGCCTCCATTTCTTCCATTGTACTGCACATTACGGTCTCTAACTGCTTCAGAAGCTGTAACAACTGAATCATATTATCTTTCCCATACTTTTGAATTACCTTCCCGTAAAAGTTTTTCAGAATCTCCTCCTGCTCATTCAAAAGCATCTGACCGTTTTCCGTGATTGTTACATAGGTTCCTTCGCTCCCGTTTCCGTCATGAGACCAAAGCACCAGGCCACGATCTCTTAATTTTCCAACCAGCTTGGAGGTCTGGCGAATGGTTAGCTGCATTTTTTCTGCCAGTTCCTTTAAATAAGTTCTTCCCATGTAAATTTCTGAATATTCCCCTGCTGATGCAATGCTATGTAAGGCGATATACTCCGAAATACTGACCTTCTCAAACTGTTCCCGTACATGTTCCCTGTTCATCAGGTATTTTTGATACATTAATTCGTTTGACAATTTCACAATATCGGTATTTTCCATGTTTTTCCTCCTGTCGGCTCGGAATCTGTCCGCTTCACTTTCCTATATTCCGTATACAAAAAACCGGGAGTAACACCGGCACTGCTACTCCCAGTCTTATTTTTATCCGTGAATGCTTAATAGTCCTCATCCTGCGCAGGCACGGCTGATACTTTTTCTTTGATATCGCCCACAGCCGCCTCTGTGGTCAACAGAGTTGAGGAAACACTCACAGCATTTGCCAGGGCGTTCTTTGTCACCTTCACGGGGTCAATGACACCCACCCGAACCATATCCACATATTCTTCCGTCACGGCCTGATATCCGATTTCCTCAGTAGACTCTTTCACTCTGTTTACCACAACCGCACCTTCTGCGCCTGCATTCTCCGCGATGGTATAAAGAGGAGCCTCCAGAGCCTTGGCAACGATTGCCGCTCCTGTCCTCTCATCTCCTTCCAGATTCTTCATAAGCTCAAGAACCGGCTTCTGTGCATGAATATATGCGGAGCCACCGCCTGCTATAATTCCTTCGGACACTGCTGCCTTTGTGGCATTCAGTGCATCCTCCATTCTGTACTTAGCTTACTTCATTTCTGTTTCTGTTGCCGCACCGATTCGCATCACCGCAATGCCGCCGCTCATCTTTGCGATACGCTCTGCCAACTTTTCTTTGTCAAAATCGGAAGTGCAGGCTGCTTCCTGACGTCTTAAGCTTTCGATTCGCTCCCGGATATCCGTCTCGGAGCCGGAGCCGTCTACGATGGTGGTGTTATCCTTTGTCACCTTGACAGACTTAGCGCTTCCCAGCATATCCATTGTCACATCCTTAAGCTGGATTCCCAAATCCTCCAGAACAGCCTGTCCGCCGGTCAGCACTGCAATATCCTGAAGCATTTCCTTTCTGCTGTCTCCGTAACCCGGTGCTTTCACGGCAACTACCTTCAAGGTTCCTCGCAGCCTGTTTACAATCAAAGTCGTAAGAGCTTCCCCTTCCACATCATCCGCAATAATCAAAAGCTGCCTTCCGCTCTTCATGGTCTGCTCCAAAATCGGCAGAATATCCTGAATATTGGATATTTTCTTATCTGTAATCAGAATATACGGATTGTCCATATTGGCAACCATCTTATCCTTGTCATCGCACATATACCCGGAGAGATAGCCCTTATCAAACTGCATGCCTTCCACAACATCAATTTCCGTCTGCATTGTCTTGGCTTCTTCGATTGTAATAACGCCGTTTTCTCCTACCTTTTCCATGGCATCCGCAATCATCTGCCCCACTTCGTCATTTCCCGCCGATATGGCTGCAACCTTGGCAATGTGCTCCTTGCCCGTAACCGGACGGCTCATTTCTTCCAGGGCTTTTATCGCCGCGTCGGTTGCTTTTTTCATACCTTTTCTCAAAATAATGGGGTTTGCTCCCGCCTCAATATTTCTCATACCTTCTCTTACAATGGCCTGAGCCAGAACAGTAGCTGTTGTGGTTCCGTCTCCCGCCACATCGTTTGTCTTTGTTGCAACCTCCTTGACAAGCTGGGCACCCATATTCTCAAAACGGTCTTCCAGCTCAATCTCCTTCGCTATTGTCACACCGTCATTTGTAATCAACGGCGTACCGTAAGACCGGTCAAGAACAACATTTCTTCCCTTGGGTCCCAGTGTCACCTTCACGGTATCTGCCAGTTTGTTTACACCACTCTCCATTTTCTTTCTTGCATCCATATGGAAACTGATACTCTTTGCCATAATTACATTCCTTCTTTCCGCGTTCTGTTTACTCAACAACCGCAATAATATCTTTTTGATCTGCTATGATGAATTCTTCCTCATCCAGCTTGACTTCTGTTCCGGCATATTTTGAATAAATTACCTTGTCGCCTTCCTTCACCTGCATTTCAGCGCTGTCCGTTCCTGTTCCCACCGCTACAACAACCGCAATCTGAGGTTTTTCCTTGGCGCTGTCCGGAAGAATAATTCCGGAGGATGTCTTTTCCTCTACCTCCTGATACTGCAAAACGACTCTGTTTCCCAATGGTTTTAGTTTCATAAATGTACCTTCTTTCTTTTTAGCACTCTTATTTTTCGAGTGCTATATAGTTTGTTTTTAAACTATTTATTTTTAAACAATTATAGCATGGACTTTCAGAGTGTCAATAGAGTTTATTCTTTTTTTATGATGTCTATAAGTTTTTAATATTTTTTTTGATTTTTGCGGAAACCTCCCGGAATACCTTCAGTTCTTCCTCGGAGATTCCTTCAAAGATACGCCGGTTCACTTCTTCCCGTCTCTTTGTCATTTCATCGATAATTTCCTGTGCGGAATCCATAACTACATAATGTACATACCGCCTGTCCCGCTGATCCGGAACCGCAACAATAAAGCTGCGCTTGCATAAGCTGTCCACAGCCTGGGAAATATGCCCTTTGTTCATCAAAAGCTGATAATGAATATCCGTGGATGTATTATGTTCACCGCATTGTGACAGAAAATACAAAATTTCCAGCTCTGCCTTTTTCATATTGTATTTCTGACGCAGTTCCGCACTTTGTTCATCCAACATTTTTTTGAAATATCCACCCTGCAAGATGGATTCTGTCTGCATATCCATACTGTCACCTACTCCTGCAACAACCTGCTCTTCCCTCCAAAAGATATCCTATTTTCAGATAAAAAGCAATAGATTTTATAATTCTGTTTTGCGGAAACCTTCACAAGAAAACACATGGAAATAAATGATGAAAAGAGCTATGATATAGAAAATGATTTGGAAAACGATTTCAAATTACGGGAGGTTACCTAAATGGCAAAATGGCTTGACAATGCAATATTTTATGAAATTTATCCCCAGTCTTTTCAGGACACCAACGCTGACGGCATCGGGGATTTTCAGGGAATTATCCGCAGACTGGACTATATCCGTGAGCTCGGCTGTAACGCAATCTGGATAAATCCCTGCTTCCTTTCCCCCTTTGGAGATGCCGGATATGACGTGGCGGATTACTACACCGTGGCACCCCGATACGGTACCAATGAGGATTTAAAACAGCTCTTTGAGGAAGCACACAAGCGGGACATGCACGTACTGTTGGATTTGGTGCCGGGACATACTTCTGTGGAGCACCAATGGTTCAGGGAATCCATGAAAGCAGAAAAAAATGAGTACACGGACAGATATATTTGGACGGACAATGTCTGGGAATCTCCCGAAAACATGGGATGTCTGCGGGGCATCTCCCCCAGAGACGGCGCTGTGGCCCTGAATTTCTTTTCCATGCAGCCTGCTCTGAATTACGGTTTCTATAAGATTACAAAGCCCTGGCAGCAATCCCTCGAGGATGAGGGGCCCAAAGCTACTTTTCAAGCCATGCTGGATGTCATCCGCTTCTGGCTTTCCATGGGCTGCGACGGTTTTCGTGTGGATATGGCGGGTTCCCTGGTAAAAAATGACGAGGATGGAAAAGGCACTATCGCCCTCTGGCAAAAAGTGCGCACCTTTCTGGACGAAGAGTTTCCGGAGGCTGCCTTTGTATCTGAATGGGGTGAACCGGACAAATCCCTGCAGGGCGGCTTCCACATGGACTTTCTTTTGCACTTCGGACCTTCTCATTATAACGATTTGTTCCGCTGTGAGCATCCTTTCTTCTCTGCTGAAGGACAGGGCGATGTATCGGCCTTTGTGGAAAAATACAAAGAAAATTACGAGAAGTCGGAGCACAAAGGATTAATCTGTATTCCCTCCGGCAATCACGACATGGATAGAATGGCCCGCCTGTTAAGTCAGGAGGAGATGAAAATTGCTTTTGGCTTCCTGCTCTCTATGCCGGGCGCTCCCTTTATTTATTATGGCGACGAAATCGGCATGCGCTATGTCGAAGGGTTGACCTCCGTAGAAGGCGGTTATAACCGCACCGGCTCCCGCTCCCCGATGCAATGGGACAGCACCGCAAACAACGGTTTCAGCAGCGCTGCTCCCGAAAAGCTGTACATCAGACAGGATGATGCTGCTGACCGCCCTACCGTGGAAGCACAGATGGCAGATGTAACTTCTCTCTACCACGAAATCAGGAGGCAGATTGCCGTAAGGCAGTCACATCCCGCATTACAGAGCAAGGGCGAAATCGAATTTGTTTATGCTGAAGAAAGCACTTATCCTCTGGCTTATGTCAGAAGTACAGACAACGAAAGGATTCTGGTCATCATCAATCCCTCCTCGACGGAAGCCCGCTTTGACAGCAAACTGCCTGCCGGAGAAGTCATCTACTCCTACCGGACAACATCCGCTACTTCTTCCGGTGAATGGGCTTCTGCTGCCGGGGTAAAAAAAGAAGGCAGCACCTTCGTGGTGCCGCCCTGCTCCGTAAGCTATATGATGTTACCATGTGCTAAAGAGCACTAATGGCATCTTAAAGAACTTAAGCACTCCAACTTTAGCGGGTTATGGGGTGCTTATTTCTTTTTGTTAATGTGATTGTCTATGTAAGACAGTTTATACAAGGTTCAATAACTTCACAAGGGAATCATACGCCAACGTAAATGCTTCCTCTCCGGAAAGCTTTCCTTCGGTTTTGCCGTTCTTCTCCAGTGCTGCAAAACCCACAAACTCTGTCAGATGGGGCTCCAGGGAAAGATAGCCGCCGTACCCCTCGGCTTTCAGCATTTTCAGGATTACTTTTACATTGCCGTCGCCGTATCCTGCAGGGACAACACTTCCGTCTTTCCAAAGCGCGTCTTTCACATGAATGTAAGCAATATAAGGCTTTAACATCTCATAGGCTTCCAGGGTATCCTGACGGGCCTGCACAAAGTTTGCAAAATCAAACACAGCCTTAAAATGTTCTCCGTAAAACTGCTTCATGATATCCAAACAGCCTTCTGCCATCTCCCCGTATATTCCCTTTTCATTCTCATGTAACAGTACAACCTCGTTGGAAGCCGCATAATCCGCAAACTGTCCCAACCGGTTCATAACCTCCTCACGGTATGCAGCAGGTGCTTCCTTCTCCGTTCCGTAGAAGCTGAACATACGAATATTCGGTGTACCCATAATATGTGCCAGCTCTACAGTATGCTTATACAGCTCCATATGAGGTGCAAAATCCTCCTTTATCCCTATCTTGCCCAATGGGGAACCAATGGCAGAAAGAGAAATGCCGTTATCATCCAGACGCTTTTTGATTTCCCTTGCTTCTGCCTCGGAATAATCCACAAAATTCCTTCCGTCCACACCCCGCATTTCAATATGATTCATATGTAGCTTTTTTAACACACGGATTTGTTTATCCAAAGACGCATCAATTTCATCCGCAAAACCTGTCAACACAATGTTCTCAAACATGTTCATGCCTCCTTAATAAGTTCCGGTGGTATCGAACACCACACCACTACCTGTCTTTTTCTTCGATACAGCTCTTTTTTTGTTCAGTTCTTCCAGGAACAAATCCTCATCAAAGGGAATTTCCACCATTTTATCGAGCCATGAAGACAAATGCATGGCATTGGATAATGTCAGCCCCCTGATTCCCTCTGTTCCTTCGGCTACAAGCGGCGTCCCATGCAGGATTTTTCCCGCAAACGCTTTCAGCACTCCGATATGCTGTTCGTTTTGACCGTCCGTCTCTACCTCTTCCACTGTACATTTTGGCTGTGCAAATCCTTCCTTAGAGGTTTTACAGAAGGTTCTTTCATTTTCATCCAGCCGGTACAGCATCAGTTTCCCATTTTCACAAACCAGCTTTCCCATCTCCAAAGTGATTTCGAGACGGTTGGTTCCCGGCGCATCGGCTGTAGTGGTGACAAAGACTCCTGTAGCACCATTTTCATACTCCAGATAAGCTGTCACATCATCCTCCACCTCAATGTCATGCCACTTCCCCTCATGGCAGAAGGCTCTGACTCTTACGGGCATACCGCACAGCCACTGTATCAGGTCCAGCTGGTGCGGGCACTGATTCAATAAAACGCCTCCGCCCTCTCCGTCCCAGGTCGCCTTCCAGTCTGCCGCGTCGTAATAACTCTGTGTCCGGTACCAATCCGTAATAATCCAGTTTACACGCTTGATTTCGCCCAACTCGCCGCTTGCTATCAAATCATGCATCTTACGGTAAACACAATTGGTTCTCTGATTGAACATAATTGCAAAAACCTTATCCGATTTCAGCGCCGCATCATTCATCTCGCGCACCTGCTTTGTGTAAACTCCTGCAGGTTTTTCGCTGATTGCATGCAATCCATGCTCCAGCGCGTAAATCACAAGCTCCGGATGAATATAGTGCGGCGTGGCAATCAGCACCGCATCACAGGTTCCGCTGTCAATCAGTTCCTTACCGTCTCCGAATACACCGATTTCAGGCGGAAGTTCCTCCTTCGCCCAGACTCTCCTGGCTTCACGAATGTCAGCCACCGCTGTCAGCTTAAGTTCGGGAACCTTTCCCTCCATGATACTTCTGACATGATTTGTGCCCATCCCGCCGATTCCGATTACTCCCAGTCTGACCTGTTCCATACCTCTTTCCTCCCATCATTATCCTTGCTTTTCTTTTATGCTGCTCTTATTCTTCTGATTTGAGCTTCTTCCTTATTATCCTGTTTTTATGCTCCCGTTTTCAGACGCATATACTCGTACTCCTACTTGGGAGACATTCCTGCTTTCTCATAAGCTTTACACATAACCTTCATCGTGTTTTCTACTGATGAAATACTGTTGGGATACTCTTTTCCGCTTTCCAGACATCTGTAAAAATCGTTAATGCAGACCGCATGCCCGCTTCCCCAGTAAGCTTTTCCCGGAATTTCTCCTGCCTTTAACAAATATGTTACTTCCTCACCGTCAAAATACTTCACCGAAACCCTCTCTTCCTCCAGACGGATTCGGCCTCTTGTACACTCCAATTCCAACAAAACAGGTGAGTCAGATACATAGGCTGTTGTGGCATAAAAACAGGCTCTCTTTTCACCGGGAAATTTCAGAAAAATCTCTATGGTATCCTCTACCTCCACAACACCATTCAAGTGATGATTACACGCAGAAGCCTCCACCTCTTCCGGCTCTCCCAGCCATCGCAACAATAAGTCCAGTGTGTGTATGGATTGGTTAATCAGGGCGCCGCCACCCTCTGTACCGAATTTTCCTTTCCAGTCACTGTTACTGTAATACTCCGCTTCCCGGTTCCAGGTAACAAAGGCTCTTCCGCCCTTCACCTTACCAATCCGCCCCTCTCCAAGCAGTTCATCCATTTTCCTCGTGGAAGCATTGTACCTGTTCTGAAAACAAATGCCGAGATAACCTGAATTTCTGCTGTAAGCACTTCTCAACTCTTCGAATTGTTTCATTGTGATAGCCGGCGGTTTTTCCATAAATACAGCGCAACCGGCATCTAATGCCTTTACTGCCATGGGAACGTGCAGAAAGTGCGGTGTGCAGATATGTACCGCATCCGGCTTTTCCGAAGCCAGCATCTCCTCCAGACTATCGTATGCTTTCGCTATGCCTTGCCCATACCTTTCCGCAAATTCAACGGCTCTCTCCCTTCGGCAGTCTGCAAATGCACACAGTTCCACCTTCTCTATATCGCTCAGTACTGCCGCATGGACATTTGCAATACTCCCGCACCCTACCAACGCCACTCTTCTTTTCAATTCTCTGTCCCCTCATCTATAGCTTTGCTGTTTTCTTCATTATAGTTCTTTTTCAAATCAGATTATATACATATTTCTTACCTGTCTATGATAAAATCCGACCTAAATCCGTTGACTTGAAAGCAGATAACCGTTACATTAATTGTATGGAGATGAATTGTATGGAAAACCCAACTTTTTATTTAGAAGCAAAATATAGCTATGAGCTTGTCCACAGGAAGAACATGTGCAACAGTCTGATTCCCCCTCATATCCATGATTCAGCAGAAATCTATCTGAATCTCTCCTCTCTGCCCAATATACTTTTAGGCAACAGAGTGATGACTGCCGCACCGGGAACACTGATTATCATACCTCCTTTCTGTGTTCATCGACTGTTTGACCGGACAGACGAGATTTATGACCGCTACATCCTGTCAATCAACCTTTCTTGGCTGGATTCTGTTCTTGTAAATGGGAATGTGGAATATGAATATCTGAAAAATCCCGAAATTCCTCTGCTTCTTCCGCTTTCACCGTCTGAACCGGGCAGACTGCAGCAGAGTTTTGAAGAATTATTGTCCCTAAATGAATCCGACACCTTCCACAAGCTGTCGGGCTTTTTTCGATGTATGTCTATTATAAACAACACCGTGAAGCAAAACCACACAGATAATGATAAAACAATTAAGTCTTCCGCCACGCAGCAGATGGTAAGTGACATTATCCGCTATCTGAACGAACATACTGACAGAAATGTTACCTTGCAGGAGTTATCCGATCATTTTTATTTGAACCCGGACTATATTTCCCGCATTTTCAAAAAGCATACCAATTCTACTGTAGGAAACTATATCACCCTGCAGAAAATGGCTCGGGCAAAGCAGCTACTTCTGGAAGGGTATACTATAACTCAGGTTCAAATCATGACCGGATATTCCAGCTATGCTCATTTTTCACGCACCTTCCGAAAACAGACCGGAATGACCCCCGGCGCATACCGTGGCGAAAGCTTGAAATAGTGTGAACCGTTTCACCTCTATTCTGCGATATATCTGAACTGCATATCTATCCACTGCACGGATCTTCTGAGTGCCTCAATTGTTTTTGTTTCAAGCACACATCCGGCATTGCATTTTTCTGCTGTTTCCAGTCGCTTCATGATGTCTAAATCACCATCTCCCAAAGCCAAATGATTCTTAGGCGGATTTTCTTTACCATCGTGAATATGAAAGTGCTTTAAAGAGTCTTCATGATCCAGAATGAAAGGGACATCAGCTTCCTTTACAGCTTTCGAATGCCCAATATCCCAGGTCAACGCAAAATGAGGACTGTCCAGTAAATATTCTATCGCTTCTTTCTCATAATTCCGAAATCCGTCTGTGTTCTCAACGGCGATTTTGATATCTGCATCGCCTATCCACTTCTCACAAAACTCCCTGAAAACCTTGAAATAATCCATATACACACCAATGTCTCTGTCATACATTTGTACCTTTTTGTCCGGAAGTGTAATATAAATTCCATGATGCATATGCATGTTTATTATGAATGATTGCGCCGGATTTCCAAAAGCGTTTTTCAGTGGCAGCATTCGCTTTGCCACCTCTATTGTTCTCCTCACTGTCTCTAAATACGCTTCCCTCACCAATGGATTAAAGTCAGCAATATTCAGGTTTTCATCCAAATGAATTGTGTAATATATTTTGCTTTCCTTAGCCGGGCGATATAATTCCTCCCAATTTTCCAGCTTATCTATCTGGTACTCCGGAAAGTTCATATTCAATTCAATAAAGTTCAGTTTCAGCTCCTTACAAAGTGAAATATTCTCAGCAAGCGACCTGTTCTCAATTAATGTCGGCATACCATACTGCATCATGTATCAGCTCCTTATGTCCTGTACGAAATTTCATTTTACAATGCAAAACCCTTCTTTAACCATTGTTATATAACATCATAAATTCTCCCGAAACATGACCGTATTCTCTGACTCTCTTTACCCCAATATTTCCACCTTCGCCAGATTTTTACGTAATCTACGACTCTTTTTACCCCAATATTTCCGCTTTCGCCGGATTTTTACGTAATCTACGACTCTTTTTACCCCAATATTTCCGCCTTCGCCGGATTTTTACGTAATCTACGACTCTTTTTACCCCAATATTTCCGCCTTCGCC
>JALEIR010000076.1 GCA_022769665.1 Lachnospiraceae bacterium
TTTTGGGGGGTAAAGGAAGCCGAAAATTACGTAAAGAATCACGGAATGTGCAGTTTTTGGGGTAAAGGAAGCCGAAAATTACATAAAGAATCGAGGAATGTGCAGTTTTTGGGGTAAAGGAAGCCGAAAATTACGTAAAGAATCAAGGAATGTGCAGATTTTAGGGTAAAGGAAGCCGAAAATTACATAAAGAATCAAGGAATGTGCAGTTTTTGGGGTAAAGGAAGCCGAAAATTACGTAAAGAATCAAGGTATGTGCAGATTTTAGGGTAATGAAAGCCGAAAATTACGTAAAGAATCAAGGTATGTGAAGTTTTTGGGGTAAAGGAAGCCGAAAATTACGTAAAGAATCAAGGTATGTGCAGTTTTTGGGGTAAAGGAAGCCGAAAATTACGTAAAAAAATCGGAGAATGAGAGGATATGACCGTGGAAATCGGGAAAGTTTGGTGCACAAAGGAATGTATTTGCATAAACTATAGTGATGTATCCGATTTTTTTGTATGAAATGAGGAAAAGAATGGAAATCTATGTGGTTCAGCCGGGTGATACTATCGACAGTATTGCCTTGGCGCTGGGAGTCAGCGCAGAACAGTTGATATATGACAATCAGTTAATATATCCTTATGAGCTTGCCGTGGGGCAGGCTCTTTTTGTGGACAGAAATACCAGAAATGCGACGAGGGCAATTTCGGTAAGCGGGTACGCTTATCCCTTTATCAGTCCATGGGTGCTGGAGCAGACATTGCCTTTTTTATCGGAACTTCCCATCTTTTCTTACGGCTTTACCGCGGAAGGAGAACTGCTGCCACCTGCCTACGGAGATGACACGTGGATGATAGCGGAAGCTATGCGCTTTGGAACGCAGCCTGTTCTGACGCTGACGCCCTTCGGGCCGGACGGTAATTTTAATAATCGCCTGATTCATTCGGTGGTAAATAATGAAGCATACAAGAATAACCTGATTCAAAATCTGCTGAATACCATGGATGAGAAGGGATATGAAGGGGTTGATATTGATTTTGAGTATATTTTGGCTTCGGACAGAGATGCTTTTACCGCATTTGTATGGGAGGTTGCGGAGACCATGCGTGCCAACGGCTATCACACCTCTGTGGCGCTTGCTCCGAAGACTTCCTCAGAGCAAACAGGACTCCTCTACGAAGGGAAGGATTACCGGGCACTGGGGGAGGCGGCGGATCATGTGTTGTTGATGACTTACGAGTGGGGCTATACTTACGGACCGCCTATGGCGGTGGCACCCATTCATCAGGTGCGGAGAGTGGTAGAGTATGCATTGACTCAGATTCCGTCGGAGAAGATTAATCTGGGTATTCCGAATTACGGCTATGACTGGCCATTGCCATATGTCAGAGGCGTGACAAAAGCAACTACAATTAACAATGTGCAGGCAGTCAGAATCGCGATAGCGCAAGGCGCTGTGATACAGTTTGATGAACTGTCGCAAAGCCCTTTTTTCACCTATATATCTGAGGGAACAGAACATGAAGTATGGTTCGAGGATGTGAGAAGTCTACAGGAAAAATTCAATCTGATTAAGGAATACAGTCTGCGTGGCTGCGGCTACTGGCAGATTATGCAGTGGTTTCGTGCAAACTGGCTTCTTCTGAGAAATAATTTTTACATTTTAAAATAGTGAAAGAAACATTGGACAGGTATTCATTTGCCTTAAAATTCAAAGAGATAATGTATATTGATAAAGCGGATTTTTCTGTGATAAAATAGAAACAGTGATGAAAAAGATACAGTGATGGAATTCGGCGGAGAAGATCCAGTAAAATCGGAGGTGCAATGCGATGAGAATGTATGACATTATCATGAAAAAAAGAAATGGTGAGGAATTGACAAAGGAGGAAATCAGATTTTTTGTTGAGGGCTATACCAATGGGGAGATACCGGATTATCAGGTATCGGCGCTGATGATGGCAATTTACTTTCAAAAAATGACAGAGAAGGAGACCTACGAGCTTACCATGGCTATGGCTGAAAGCGGAGACAGACTGGATTTATCTGCCATTCATGGAATTAAGGTGGACAAACACAGCACAGGAGGAGTTGGTGACAAGACTTCTCTGGCGCTTACCCCAATGGTGGCAGCCTGCGGTATTCCTGTGGCAAAGATGAGTGGAAGGGGTCTGGGACATACAGGAGGAACCATCGATAAGCTGGAGAGCTTTCCCGGCTTTACAACAGCTCTGACCACGGAGCAATTTATTGAAAATGTCAATAAAATCGGTATTGCCATTATGGGACAGACAGCAGATTTGGCTCCCGCCGATAAAAAGCTGTATGCGCTTCGTGACGTGACGGCAACGGTGGATAATATGTCCTTGATTGCAAGCTCTATTATGAGTAAAAAACTTGCAGCCGGGGCGGATGCCATTGTACTGGATGTAAAGACAGGCAGCGGAGCTTTTATGAAAAAGGAAGAGGATGCAAGAGCTCTTGCTGAAGAGATGGTGAAAATCGGTAAAAATGCGGGCAGAAAAACCATTGCTGTTATCTCGGATATGGATCAGCCTCTCGGGTTTGCCGTAGGTAATGCGCTGGAGGTGAAAGAAGCCATCGAAACGTTGAACGGGAAAGGTCCTGAAGATTTCGTGGAGCTTTGCATGACCCTTGGCAGCCGGATGCTGATAGCCGGCGGTAAGGCGAACACGCCGGAGGAAGCCGAAGAGATGCTGAAAAATGTAATACAGGACGGAAGCGCCCTGAAAAAGCTGGCAGAATTTGTGGAAGCCCAGGGTGGCGACGAAAGCTTTGTATATCACCCGGAGCGCTTGCCCGAAACTTCTTCCCGGAGAGAGCTCCTTTCGGATAAGGAAGGCTATATCAGTCGTATTGTCTGTGATGAAGTAGGAATCTGTTCATTGATTCTCGGCGGCGGAAGAGAGACAAAGGAGAGCAAAATCGATCTTTCGGTTGGAATAGTGCTTCAAAAGAAAGTGGGGGATTATGTCAAAAAAGGCGATATATTGGCAGTCATTCATGCAAATAACGAGGATAAGGCGGAGGAAGCGGCATGTCGTTTGCTGAAAGCGTATAGCATTACCGATACGAAACCGGAGAAGCTGCCCTTTATCAAGGCGATTATCCAATGACAAGATACCGTACAAATAATTGCAAAAATTGAATCGTAGGCTGCACCAATTGCAATCTGAAACTGCATAGATTTCATGCCAAAGCAATATAATAGAGCATGAAGAAAAACAATAATAACCGTAATCAAAAAAAAGAAGCTTTGGTAGAATCCCTGAAGCTGCCCAAGGATATCTGTATGGGTGCCATAAAGGTTACTCTCACAGGTTCTTATGAGGCGTGGATAGAAAACTACAGGGGTATTTTGGAATATAAGGAAAACCTTATTTTACTGCAGGGGAAAACTTGTCAGGTGTGCTTTGAGGGGAACGGACTTTCCATTGATTACTATACAAACGAAGATATGAAAATCAGCGGCTGTATCACATGTGTAAGATATCAGTAGAAAACAGGATATCAACAGGAAAATGGGAAGAAGGTAAGCTATGATTCAACTATTGAAATATATTAGGGGGTATCTGCGCATCTGTGTAAGCGGATTCTCACCGGAACGATTTATGAACCTTTGCAGTAACAAAGGAATTCTTCTTTCAAACATTGTCAAAGAAGGCGATGTTTATTACATGGATATCAATCTAAAAGGGTTTTGGGCGCTTCGCCCCATTGTCAGAAAGACAGGAACAAGGGTAGTCGTGTTGGAAAGATACGGACTCCCTTTTTTTCTGCCCAAGCTGTTGAGCCGTAAGGTATTTGTAAGCGGTTTGATTTTTGCAACTACTTTCTGGTTGTGGTCTTCCCTATTTATATGGGACATTGAGTGCTACGGTAATTATCGGATTACGGAAGATATGATGGAAACCTTCTTACATGAAAACAATATTCATGTCGGAATAAAGAAAAATGAGCTGGATATTGAATTGTTAGAGAAAAAAATGAGACGGCAGTTTCAGGAGATTACATGGGCATCCGCAAAGCTGGAGGGTACCAAGCTTTTAATTCATATAAAAGAAAACGATGCACCGATTTTAATAACACAGAAAAAGGAAGAACCGGGAAGTAACCTTGTCTCAGAGTACGACGGTACTGTTGTGTCTATTATTGTCAGAAGCGGTGTGCCGAAAGTTGCCATAGGTGATACTGTTGAAAAAGATTCTGTACTGGTGGAAGGGATGGTACCCGTCTATAATGACGATACAACTTTGAGAGAATACATATATGTAGATGCAGATGCGGATATTATTTTGGAACATATCAGAAACTTTTCGGCAAGACTGCCCTTCGACCATGTGGAAAAGGAATATACAGGACGCGAAGTGAAAAGATATTATCTGAGATTCGGAGAGAAGGAATGGAAAATACCCGGAGACAGACCCTTTTTGGTCTATGACAGTGTTATCCGTGAGAGTCGCCCGCTTTTGTTTGAAAAGCTATCCATTCCACTGTATATCGGTTCTTATTCACACAGAGAATACATGAATGTTGAATATGAATACTCTTTGGAAGAGGCGAGAGAACAGTTGAATGAAAAATTATCGGTATTTCTGATAAGTTTAGAGGAAAAAGGGGTACAAATTATTGAAAAAGATGTTAAAATAGATACAAATGGCAACTCATGGGTCATTTCCGGACAGTTTGTTGTCAGGGAGGCTGTGGGAAAGAGCGTTGCCGTTGATAAGACAGATAACGGAGAGACAGAAAGCGAATGAATGATTTTTCAATCAAGCTGGCTTTACCGGCAGAACATATGCAGAAAATATTCGGTATGCAGGATGCCTATGTGAAAAAGCTGGAACGTGACTTTGGTGTTGTAATTGTAGACAGAAACGGAGAAGTCATAGTTTCCGGTGAAGAGAGTATGGTTCGAAAGGCTGCATCGGTAATGGAACAGTTAAGTATTATCTCGCAAAGAGGAAATGAAATTGAGGAGCAGAGCGTAGATTACGCCATAACAATGGGAATGGAAGAACAGGAAAAGGTTATAACAGAGATTGACACGGATTGTATCTGTCACACAATAAACGGAAAACCAATTAAACCGAAAACTCTGGGACAGAAAGCTTATGTAGATGCGATACGGAAGAATATGATTGTTTTCGGATTGGGCCCGGCAGGTACCGGAAAAACATATCTGGCAATGGCCATGGCAATTACAGCTTTTAAAAATAACGAGGTGAGCAGAATCATTCTGACAAGACCTGCTATAGAGGCCGGGGAAAAACTGGGATTCCTGCCCGGTGACTTGCAGAGTAAGGTAGATCCTTATCTGCGGCCTTTATACGATGCCCTATATCAGATTATGGGCGCAGAGAGCTTTGCCAAAAATATGGAGAAGGGCTTAATCGAGGTGGCACCGTTGGCATACATGAGAGGGCGTACGCTGGATAATGCTTACATTATTCTGGATGAAGCACAAAATACCACCCCGGCGCAGATGAAAATGTTCCTGACACGTATCGGGTTCGGCTCAAAGGTCATTGTAACAGGTGATGCTTCACAGAAAGATTTGGCGCCGGGAACAAAATCCGGACTTGATGTGGCAACGAGGGTATTGAGCAAAATCGATGATATTGCGTTTTGCAATCTGACCAGCAGGGATGTGGTACGTCATCCGCTGGTACAGAAAATTGTTAAGGCATATGATGATTTTGAGGCAAAAGAAAAGTACAGAAACAGAGAAAAATATGGAAGAAAATAAGAAAAAAGTTGGATGGAAGTATTTGCTGTCGATAACGGCAGTTGTAATAATCGGTGCTTCGGGGATGTGGCTGCTCGGAAGTATCCGGAGTCAGGCAGAGGACAGGCTTTTGGCCAACTGTGTGATGACTGTTTTATTACTTGCATTGACAGGATTCCATCTCGGAAGGGAATATCTGTATAACTGTCTGGATTATGATAACGGAGAGCATTTGTTCCGATATCTGCTCTGCACCGGCATTGGGCTGATTACAGCATTTATCTGTGGGTTCCTCCCGGTGGGAGGCTGGCCTTTTCTCATGGTATACGTAATGTTGTCATTATTCAGTAACATGAGCACAGGAATTCTTACAGCTTCTTCACTGCTGTTGATTTCGGTTCTGCTAAACGGAGCCGCTTCGGAAGGATTTCTGATATACTTTGTAAGCGGTATTTTTGCCGTAACGTTGTTTCGGCATCTGGAGAGCGATTTTAAAATCGGTATCCCTCTTTTTTTGTCCCTGATGTGTCTGTTGGTCTGTGAGACGGCAAATCTGATTCTTGCGGCAAATGCGAGACCGGATATTGAAATGTTCGTAATTCCTGTTGCCAATATGATTATCAGCAGTATTCTCTTATTGGGATGTTTGAAACTGTTTTCTTCCATGGTTGTCTACCGGTACAGGGATAAATATCTGGATATCAACGATACGGAAAATCCTACCCTGGTTGCGTTAAAGGAAAAAGACAGGAAAGAATACATGCTGTGTGTTCATACGGCATATTTTTGTGAGCGAATTGCCGGACGTCTCGGACTGGATGTGGATGCATTAAAATGTGCCGGGTATTATCACCGCCCGGGTGACGAACTCCCAAAGCTGATGGAGGAAAAGCAGTTTCCGCCTGCGGTCAGGGAAATTCTGTTGGACTATCTGGGGAAAAAGCAGGGAATTCAAAAAAAGGAAACAGCAGTGCTTCTCTGTTCAGATACGATTGTTTCGTCCGTGACATATCTGATGGAAAAGGGAGAACAGCATAAGGTGGATTTTGATAAGGTCATAGATGCCGTATTCCGAAAAATGGCGGAGGACGGAACCTTTGATAAGTGCGATATTTCGGTCAGCGAGCTGAAAACAATGCAGGTGATTTTTAAGGAGGAAAAGCTTTATTATGACTTTTTACGTTGAGAATGAAACACAGGTAACATTTCCCTTTAACGTGGAGGAAACGGTACGTACTGTCTGTGAAGCGGTACTGGATGAAGAAAAATGTCCTTATGAGGTACAGGTGAATGTGGTTCTCACGGATAACGAAGGGATTCGTGAGATGAACAGGGAGTGCCGTAAGATAGACAGGGAAACCGATGTGTTGTCTTTTCCCAATGTTGATTTTGAGCGGGAAGGTGTTTTTGAGATAGACGAAGACAGAGAAGCGGATTATTTTGATCCGGATTCGGGAGAATTGATCCTGGGAGATATTATGATTTCTGTGGATAAGGTTAAAGAACAGGCAGAAAACTACGGGCACAGTCTCAGACGGGAATTTGCTTTCCTGGTAGCACACAGTATGTTACATTTATGCGGATATGATCATATGGAAGAAGAGGAAGCAAAGGTAATGGAAGCAAAACAAAGGGATGTGCTGGAAGGGTTGGGAATTACAAGAGACTGAAAATACAGAGGGGAAAGAGATGAATCAGGCAGAAGCAAAAAGAAGGCAGGTTCAGGTAATATCATACATTTTTGCATGGATCATACTGGCAATAATTGCAAAATTAACCGGATACAGCGGTGTAACTTACGTTGCTGCTGGATTGGAAGTATATGCAATTATTTTCATTTTGGTAAGCGGTGGGGTGGCGGATGCTCTTGGCAGAGTTTTACGCCTGAGGATTTCTAAAGGACAATATAAAAATGCATCCGCAATGCGTAAAAATGTATTGCTGTTCCAGATAGTACTGGGAGCAGCAGGTACGGCTGTTGCTGTGATGGCAGCGGGAGGAATAGCGGAAGGGCTGTTTCAAATTCAATATAGCACCGTAATTATCATGATTCTTGCGCCGGCGATTGTTTTAAGAACTATATCAGCGGTACTTCAGGGATTTGCAGGAGGTGAAGGAGCGGAACTTCCGGGAGCTGCAGTGAGTATCCTCAGACAGGTTTTTATTCTTGGATTCAGTCTGATTTTTTGTAATATGCTTACGGGCTACGGGAAAAAGGTCAGTAATCTTCTTGCAAAAGAGGAATTTACATCCATGTATGGCGGGGTAGGGGTTGCGATTGCCGTAACTCTGTCAGAGGTGTTCTCGGTCATCTTCTTAACGATTATATGCAGAGGGAAAAAACGAAACAGTGAAAAAGCCCCACAAGACGGAACACGTAATGTTGTTTCTTTTGCGGACAGCGTTCGGATATTGTTTGCAAACCGTGGTGCACAAACAGGAATCTTATTGCTTGCAATGCTCTTCCTGCCGCTGGGCCTGATTTTTTTGCAGAAGGCAATGGGAGGCAGTGGGGATACTGCGGTCGAATACGGAGTTTATGTTGCCGGTTATGGAGTGGTATGCGGCTGTATTGTGGCTTTTACCACATTTATGACAATGCCTATAGGTGTGAAAGCCATGGGTCTGATTCGCAGGGAGGAGCATCGATTTGCCAGAATGGTATTTCAGAGCGGAGTACATCTGAATATCATTCATACAGTTTTTTTCACAATGTTCTTTACAGTGCTGTCGAAACAGACAGCAGAGGTGATATGTGGGGAAAATGCGGAGACAGCCGCCAAAATGTTACGGGGAGGCGCTTCTGTCATCCTGTTTGCGGGTTTGTCCTTTTACTTTGCCAGAATGTTGATTTTGACAGGAAAGAAATATCTTGTAATGGGCGCATTGGCGGTGGCGGATGTGGTATATACGATAGCTGTCGCAGTACTCTTGAACACAGGTAAAGCAGGTGTTTTGGCGCTTGTTTACGGTGGATTGATGGGAGGTGCGGTGCTTTGTATGATTTTGGGCACTTTTGCATACAGACAGATGAGACAGCAGATGGATTGGCTTCAGGTATTAATAATACCTTTAGCAGTCGCATGCATTGCAGGAATTCTCAATATGCTGTTGGGCAAGGTACTTACACCGCATCTGGGAAATCTGTTTACGTTGCTGGTATGCCTCATACTTTCCGGCGCACTATACTGGGCAGGGCTTCTTCTGCTTCGTAATTTCAGGGAACAGGAGTTGGAAGTAATTCCCGGCGGAAAATGGATTAATTCCCTGGGGCAGATGATACATGTTATGTAGAAAGAGGTATATTTTTCCGAAAATAGCTGATACTGATTGCAAAAGGATGGTTTATTGCTGTGAAATTTGTAAAAGGTATCGGTTTATTTTTTGTTTATCCGTTGGTGCTGTTCGGACTTGGATTTTATGCAGGGGTTTGTACTACACACTTTTTTTATCCCGGAGAACAGAAAAAAGAGATGATGGAACAGGATTTGAAGTCAGAGGAACTATATTTCGAGGAAGACGACTGTATGGATTATGAAAAAACCGACAATGGAAATCCTGCTTCCCTCGAAGCATCCAATGATGCTGAAACCCTTTGCGTTGAGACGGAATATGTGCTGGAAGAGTGTGATATCGACGGGAATACTACGGTGGAAACTACCTGGAAACTCCCGGATAAGTATGTGGGTATGAACAGAGAACAGTTTTTGGAGGCTATGGAATTATACGAGGCATTTCCACCGTTGTCGGAAATGGAAAGAGGCTTTGTCAGTCTTGAAGTGCTTTCTTTTTCAAGAAAACGGGTGGTGGTGCAGATGAATTATCGTTATGTCCGGCCCGGGAAAGGTTTTTATCTTGCTGTATACAATAACGAAGTCCTTGTTTATCTTGAGGATAAAGAGACAGTTTTTATTGAAACCGATATTATGCTGGAACAGCTTCCGCAGAAACTGCAGCAGGATATTATTGATATGATGTGGCTGGAGAGTGAGGAGGAACTATATAATTTCCTGGAAACATACTCAAGCTGATCGGAAAACAAAAGAAATGTATGATGGTAAACAACTGCTGAAGGAGGCAGAATGAGCAGAAATATGAAGCGAACAATCGGAATTGTAGGAGGCGGCGCCGCAGGAATGACTGCTGCCATTGCCGCCGCATCCCGGGGAGCCGAGGTAATCCTGTTTGAGGGAAATGACAGGCTGGGGAAAAAGATTTTGGCTACAGGAAACGGAAAATGTAATTTGGGAAACATGGATTTGGGTATTGAAAAATATAATACCGAAAATCCGGAACTGCTGCAGGGCTACCTGGAACGATTCGGTACAAATGAAACGATTGCTTTTTTCCGAAAGCTGGGGCTTCTAATCAAGCAGAAAAACGGATATCTGTATCCGGTCAGTGAGCAGGCATCTTCCGTATTGGATGTACTTCGTTTTGAGATTGCCAGATTGAAGGAGATAACCGTAAAAACCGGGTGCAAAATTGAGAAAATAGAGAAGGATACAAAGAGAAATGTTTTCAAAATATGGAACGGGAACGAAGCGTATTCTTTTGACAGAGTAATTCTGACCTGCGGAGGAAAAGCGGCTCCCAAGACAGGTTCCGACGGAAGCGGATACAGAATGGCTAAAATGCTGGGACACAGTGTTTTGCCGGTAGTACCGGCACTGGTTCAACTGAAATGCCGGGAGGATTGGATGAAATCTGTTGCAGGAGTCAGGGCAGATGCGGAAATTATGCTTTTAAAAAATGGCAGGGTAGTAACCTCAGAGAGAGGAGAGCTTCAGATAACGGACTACGGAATTTCGGGTATCCCCACTTTCCAACTTAGCAGAAAAGTCGGTTACATATTGAAGGAACAGAATGAGGTGGAAATTTGTATAGATTTTCTGCCCGACTTTGTGAAGGATGGTTTTGCAGACAAGCTGTCAGGTGCGCGATTGCCTTTAATGGCCTGTAAAACCGTTGAGGAATATTTCACGGGAATGTTAAACAAAAAACTGATGTTGTTGTTTATCAAATTAGCCGGATTAAAGCCAACAGAGCCTGCAGGCTGTGCGGACATCAAAAAAATAAAACGGGTATACGAGCTTTGTCGGAAACTGACAGTGCATATATATGCGGATAATTCGTTTGACAATGCCCAGGTAAGCGCCGGTGGTGTACCTCTTTGTGAAATCACGAGACAGCTTGAATCAAAAATGGTTCCGGGAGCTTATTTTGCGGGAGAGCTGTTGGATGTGGACGGAAGATGCGGGGGCTATAATCTGCAATGGGCCTGGTGCAGCGGATACCTGGCAGGCACATATGCGACAGATGGAGAGATGGAAGATGCTACGTTTAAATCAGGTGAAAATTAAGACAGAACACAGTAAAGCACAGCTTTTGAGTAAGGCAGCGGAATTTTTGCACATACCGGTGAAGGATATACTGGACATGCGAATTGTCCGTCAGTCTGTGGATGCCAGAAAGAAGCCGGATATTTATTACAGTTACTCTCTGGATGTAACAGTGAAAAATGAAGACAGGCTGTTGCAAAAATGGAAGGGGAAGGAAAACCTGGTTTCCAAATCGACACCTGTAAGATATACATTTCCGAAACCGGGTGATAAAAAATTAATTAACCCAATTGTTATTATCGGTCTCGGACCCGCAGGATTATTCTGCGGATATTTTCTGGCGTTACACGGGTATCGTCCTGTGCTGTTGGAACGGGGAAAATGTATAGAGGAAAGACAGAGGGATGTGGAGACATTTTGGAAAACGGGTAACCTGAATCCTACATCCAACGTGCAGTTCGGCGAAGGAGGTGCAGGAACCTTTTCAGACGGAAAGCTGAATACTCTGGTAAAGGACAAAGATGGTAGAAATTCCGTTGTTCTTGAAACCTTTGTCAGATTTGGAGCAAAGGAGAGCATCTGCTACGAGGCGAAACCGCACATAGGCACGGATGTCCTTCGGGATGTTGTTAGAAATATGAGAAATGAAATTGTGCGTCTGGGAGGTGAAGTCCGTTTTCAGAGCTGTGTGACGAATTTGGAAATACAAGAGGGACAAATCAAGGGTGTTGAGATAAACGGAAAGGAAAAGATGCGCTGTGAGCAACTTGTATTGGCAATCGGTCATAGTGCAAGGGACACGTTTTCCATGTTGTATGAAAAGCGGATACCTATGGAAGCAAAATCCTTTGCAGTGGGGCTGCGGGTGGAACATACTCAGACGATGATAAACGAAAGCCAATATGGATTAAAAGATCCCGGCAGTCTGGGGGCAGCACCCTACAAGGTGACGGCAAAGGCGAAAAACGGACGTGGAGTGTATTCCTTCTGCATGTGCCCGGGAGGTTATGTGGTAAATGCTTCCTCCGAGCCGGGGTGTACAGCGGTAAACGGTATGAGCTACAGCGGACGGAACGGAAGCAATGCAAACAGTGCTGTCATCATATCGGTAACGCCGGAGGATTTTGGAGTGAATCATCCCCTGGCGGGCATTGAATTTCAAAGAAAGCTGGAGAGGAAGGCCTTTGAACTGGGACAGGGAAAGATTCCGGTGCAGAGATACGGTGCATTTAAGAGGCAGGTAGAAACAGACACAGGGTTTTGCATCGCAGGAAATGAAGGAACAATATCGAAAAGTGCGGAAACAAAAGAAGCTGATATGAATAAGCTGCAACCGCAATGTAAGGGAAGCTATGTGTGGACCGATGTGAGTAAAATTCTGCCAAAAGAATGCAATGAAGCTTTTGTTGACGGTATGGAGGCCTTCGGACGGCAGATAAAAGGGTTTAATCATCCGGAAACGATATTGCTGGGGGTTGAGAGCAGAACCTCTTCACCTGTCAGAATAAACAGGGATGAAACGCTCCAATCGGTGATACGGGGACTTTATCCCTGCGGAGAAGGAGCGGGATATGCCGGGGGAATTACATCTGCAGCAATGGACGGAATACGTGTGGCGGAGATGATTGCATCGATTTATGCACCGTTGAAATAGACCGGATGATGGAAGGAATGGTATGTAACAGTATTTATGGTTGACGTAACCGTTAAAAACAAGTAGAATAGGAACTGCTACGAATTAGCGTACTAAAGTAAATGCAGTAAAAACGCAGACAGGTGGAAAATATCATGAACGTTTTAAGAGAAAAATTAAAGGATAAGAAGAGAATCGTCGTTAAGATAGGTTCTTCCTCACTGACACATAAAGAGACGGGGGATATGGACTATATCCGCATGGAAAAGCTGGTTCGTGAATTGAGTGATATCCGGAATCAGGGTAAAGATGTTATTCTTGTCACATCAGGTGCCATTGCGGCAGGAAAAAATGCTGTTCATTTCAAAACTATCGGGGTAGACAGTCCGGCGGAAGCGATGGCAGTCAAGCAGGCATGTGCTGCGGTAGGACAAGCAAGATTAATGATGACATATCAAAAGTTATTTGCGGAATATAATCAGGTAGCAGCACAAATTTTGATGACAAAAAATACAATTGTGGATAACCTGAATCGCTTTAATGCCAGAAATACTTTTTCGGAGCTTTTGAAAATGGGCGTAATCCCTATTGTAAACGAAAACGATACGGTTGCAACATATGAGATAGAAATAGGAGATAACGATACCCTTTCAGCCATTGTGGCGGCGTTGGTTGATGCGGACTTATTGATTTTACTTTCTGATATTGACGGGCTTTTCACAGATGATCCAAGGGAAAATCCGAATGCGGAATTTATTGAACAAGTTGATGAATTAACAGATGAATTGATGAATATGGGTAAGGCAACCACAGGAAGCAATGTGGGAACCGGGGGGATGAATACCAAAATGGTCGCCGCAAAAATTGCCACAAAATCAAATGTTGACATGGTAATTGCGAACAGCAGTGATATCAGTGTACTGCACAGACTGCTGGGAGGAGAAAATGTGGGAACGCTGTTTGTGGCAGGAAAAGATGAGGATTTTGATCTTCCGGGTTTTGTCGCCAGACTACATAAGGATTGAATTGGAGAATAAAAGCCATGAATATGGATGAAAGAATCAAACGGATAAACGAGCTTTATCATAAGTCCCAGGCAGAGGGACTGACGGAGGAGGAAAAGCAGGAACAGGAAAAACTTCGTAAGGAATATGTGGCAAGTGTCAGAAATAATCTGAAGAGCCAACTGGATAACATTGTGATTGAGAAACCGGACGGAAGCAAGATAGACCTGGGTGAAAAATACGGTAAAAAGCATGATTGAAAATGATCTGACGGAAGAAAAGAAAGAAATAAGAAAAAGGATTCTGGAAAAGCGTAATTTGTTGAACAAAGAGGAGAGGCTAAGGGCTGGGATTCTGCTGACAGAGAGAATTTTGGGTCATCAGTGGTTTTACTGCTCGGAGATATTGCTGGCTTTTGCAAGTTATGGAAGCGAAATTGAAACGGAAGAAGTGATTCGGGAAGCCTTAAGGCAGGGAAAATCGGTTTTTTTGCCCAAGGTAATTACAGACACATTTCTAAAGGAACCTTACATGGAATTTTTCCGAATCAACAATATAGAGGAGATGGAACCCGGATATCGGAAAATACCCGAACCTTCCCTCAAAAATGAAAAATATGTTTACGATGAAAAAGATGCGGCCAAGACTTTGATGCTGATGCCCGGGGTTGCTTTTGACAGATACAGAAATCGAATTGGTTACGGAAAAGGATTTTATGACAGATTTCTGGAGGATAAAGAAAAATTACAGCTTAGAACCATAGGAATTGGATTTCAATGTCAATTGGAGGAAAAGATTCCGGTTGATGAGAGGGATATTCGCCCTTCTCAGGTTATATGTGTATAGTACTTCATTAACAGCGTTTGCAGATTGTGAGGAAAGAGGATATATCATGACAAATCTGACAGAAATGGGAAAAAAAGCGGAAGCTGCGAAGCTTTTATTACAGAAGTTGTCTGCAGATGAGAAAAACAGAGGCTTGAAGAAAGCTGCGGAAGCGCTGGTTCAAAATACAAATAAAATTTTGGACGAAAATAAAAAGGATACAGACAATGCAATAAATCATGGCATGAACGAAGGCCTTCTGGACCGACTGCGGCTGAACCCGGAAAGAATTCAGGCTATGGCAGAAGGTTTGATGCAGATAGCAAAACTGCCTGAATGTATCGGTGAGGTTATGGAAGAATTTGAGCGCCCGAATGGGTTAAAAATCAGGAAGATTCGTGTCCCTTTGGGAGTAATCGGTATTATTTATGAAGCCCGTCCTAATGTGACGGCAGATGCTTTCGGGCTTTGCTTTAAAACCGGAAATGCTGTTATTCTGAAGGGGGGAAGCGATGCTCTTTATTCTAATCTGGCAATTGTTGAAGTCATCAGGGATGCATTGGCGGACTGCGGATTTCCCCAAGATGCAATACAGCTGATTGCGGACACTGACAGGCAGGTAACGATTGAGTTCATGAAGCTGAAGCAGTATGTGGATGTGTTAATTCCGAGAGGAAGTGCCGGGCTGATACAGAGCGTTGTGGATAACAGTACAATTCCCGTGATTGAGACGGGAACAGGGAATTGCCATATATATGTGGATAAGGCGGCAGATTTGGATATGGCGGCAAAGATTGTCTATAATGCAAAGACACAGAGAATCGGTGTCTGTAATGCCTGTGAATCCCTGGTTATACACAGTGCGGTAAGGGAGCGGTTTTTGCCGAAGCTTGCGGAAATCCTGGCTCCCAAAAATGTGGAACTGCGGGGAGATGAAAGAGTGCAAGAGATACTGACGGATTGTATCCCTGCCACAGAGGAAGATTACGGAAGGGAATATCTGGATTATATTCTGTCATTGAAGACGGTAGACAGCACGGAAGAAGCCATTGCCCATATCAACAAATATAATACCGGCCATTCAGAGTGTATTGTAACGGAAGATGAAGAAACGGCAGTGAAATTCCTGAATGAAACAGATGCAGCCTGCGTATACTGGAATGCATCCACACGCTTTACAGATGGCTTTGAATTTGGTTTTGGTGCGGAAATCGGAATCAGTACGCAGAAGCTCCACGCAAGAGGTCCTATGGGATTAAAAGAACTGACATCCTATAAGTATACGATTTACGGCAACGGACAGATCAGGGGTTGATTTTTTAAATAATTGTGCTATGATAGTAAAAATTAAAATCGCAAAATGTTAAGAAACGCATGTAGCAGGCGTGGGAGGAAATGATGAAAGAGATTAACGGAAGCATCTGGCACAGCATCAGTACGCAAAGGGTAACACCTACAGATTTTATCTGTGTGATTGAAATTTCCAAAGGAAGTAAAAATAAGTACGAACTGGATAAGGAGACAGGATTTCTGATTCTTGACCGTATTTTACATACATCAACCCATTATCCTGCAAATTACGGATTTATTCCACGTACCTACGGTGATGACGGAGATCCGCTGGACGTTCTTCTTTTATGTTCGGAGCCGGTGCAACCCATGACACTGGTTCGGGCTTATCCCATCGGAGTCATTTCCATGTTGGACAACGGAAAAAATGACGAAAAAATTATTGCTGTTCCTTTTAATGACCCTTATTATAATGGGTATAAGGACATTTCCGAATTACCTCCTCATGTTGTGGAAGAGATGGAACATTTCTTTACGGTTTACAAGGCCTTGGAGAATAAAACCACAGCCGTTAATGAAAAAGGCAACCGCGATGAGGCAGTGGAGGTCATCAAGAAGTGTCTTGACAACTATATCAATACATTTATCAAGAGCTGGTAAGGAGTCTTTACAGACTCCTTTTTTTGTACTATAATACAGAAGAAAATGATAATCATTATCAACTAAAGAAAGGCTGGATAACATGACATTGTATGAGGCAAAAAAGGGAGAGAACTATCGAATTGAGGGTCTGTTTGTGGAACCCGGTATTACGAGGCGGCTTCAGGCGCTGGGCCTTAATGACGGTACTGTGGTGAATATTTTAAACAGAAAGAAACACGGAGCGCTGATTATCAGAGTTAGGGGTACCAGACTTGCGTTGGGAAAACATATTTCTTCCAACATAGAAATCAGTGAAATGAAGGAGAACAAAGATGAGTAATACAAAGAAACATATCAATGTTGCGTGTATCGGCAATCCGAACTGTGGTAAGACAACGCTTTTTAATGCACTGACAGGTTCTAAGCTAAAGGTAGCAAACTGGCCGGGAGTAACGGTGGAACGCTTTGAGGGAGAAACCAGTTATGAGGATGTGGATATTACTCTGATTGATACTCCGGGCATCTATTCTCTGACCTGTTATACCATTGAAGAAAAGGTGACCAGAAAATGTGCCATGGATGATGATATCGATGTGATAATCAATGTAGTGGACGCTTCCTCTCTTGAAAGGAATTTGTATTTGACGTTACAACTTCTGGAATTGGGAAAGCCTATTGTGCTGGCTTTGAACATGATGGATATTGTAAAGGAGAGAGGCATGGAAATTGATATGCACCGTCTCCCGGAAATGCTCGGCAATATACCGGTGGTAGCTGTTTCCGCTGCGAAACGCACGGGGCTTGATATTTTGCTTCATGCTGTGATTCATCATTACGAGGAGGGTATGGAGGAATATATTCTGGATTATCCCCCGGAGATTGAGGAAAAAATCGGTAAGTTAGAGGTGATGATGCAGGCCCATTATCCGACACATTCTTCAGTGCGCTGGCATGCCATCAAACTGCTGGAGGATGACGAGGAGGTCAGAAACGAGCACCCTATCTCCGTGATAAATGTAGTGGACAAAAGCTATGAGAAGGAGATTATTCAATGTAAATATGCCTATATTGAAAAAGTGGTGGGAGAGACGTTGTTCCATAAAAATAAAAAAGCAGCCTCCACAGATAAAATTGACAGGCTTTTGACACATCCCATATGGGGAATTCCAATGTTTCTTCTGATTATGTGCTTTGTATTTTTCCTGACCTTTACAGTGGGAGATGCGTTGAAAGGTGTGTTTGAACAGGGACTTACCCTGATTTCCGATGCTGTTGCGGGAGGGCTTGAAGCCATAGGCGTGGCAGCATGGCTGAAATCTCTGATTGTGGACGGTATTATTGCGGGGGTTGGCGGAATCCTTACCTTTATTCCCAATATTTTTATTTTGTTTCTGGCGCTGGCAATATTGGAGGACAGCGGATATATGGCAAGAGTCGCTTATGTGATGGACTCTGTTATGGGAAAGGTAGGGCTCTCAGGAAAAGCATTTCTGCCCATGATTTTGGGATTTGGGTGTACCGTTCCTGCCATAATGGCCACAAGAGCTCTGGAGACAGAACACGACAGACGGAAAACCATGCTTGTAACACCATTTATGTCCTGTTCGGCGAGATTGCCGATTTATGTTCTGTTTTCCGAGATGTTCTTTCCCGAACATCCGGCGCCGGTGGCTTTTTCCATGTATGTCATCGGTATGGTGATTGCCATACTGGCAGCACTGGTGATGAATCGGCTGGAAAAAGGAAAAATCAATGATTCCCTGCTGATTGAACTACCGGAATACAAGCGTCCCAATGCAAGAACAATCAGAATCTATGTATGGAATAAATTGAAGGATTATCTGTCCAAGGCGGGAACCACTATTTTTGTGGCATCCATTATTATTTGGTTTGTATTGAATTTCGGTGTAAACGGCATGGTGGAGAATCCGGCTGACAGCTTTGGAGCGGTCATCGGTCGTGTGCTGGTACCGGTCTTGGCGCCTGCCGGTCTGGGAATGTGGCAGATTGGAGTGGCACTATTATCCGGCGTGTCTGCCAAAGAAGTGGTTGTGTCCAGCTTTGCTGTTCTGTTCGGCGTTTCCAATGCCAACTCTGCTGCTGGAATGGCAAAGATTGCTGAAAATATTCAGAGTATAAATCCCGGCTTCGGACCGCTGAATGCCTACTGCCTGATGCTGTTCTGCCTGCTTTATGTTCCCTGTGTGGCTACGGTGGCAACGGTTAAGAAGGAGAGCGGTTCCCGGAAATTTACAATTGGCATGATAACCTTTCAGTTGATTTTGGCTTGGGTAGTCTCCACTCTGGTTTTTCAAATAGGAAGTTTGTTTGTATAAGTTATTGAAGTAAAAGGACATGTAATGCTTTTGGTAAGGGTTGCATGTCTTTTTTTTGTGCGAGTATCGTCATACGTTGTTTTGCAGATATTTTACGAAAATTTACCTAAAAAAGATAGTTTGTAAATCTGTTCTGATGCTATGATGCTGTTGTTTGATACAAACGGAAACGAGGAGAAAGAATGGAAAAAATAAAATTGGAGCAGGTGGATAAGACCTATGAAAAAGGCAATAAGGTCATAGAGAACCTGAATCTCGGGATTGAGGAAGGGAGTTTCACAATTTTGCTCGGGCCTTCGGGATGCGGAAAATCTACAACACTGCGCATGATTGCAGGACTGGAGGAAGTAAGCGGCGGAACACTGAGCATTGATGGAAAAGATATGCGGAATGTGGCACCCGGAGACCGGGGGATTGCTATGGTATTTCAGAATTATGCAATTTATCCCACAATGACAGTAAAGGGAAATATCGAATTTGGTCTAAAAAATACAGGCGTTTCAAAAGAAGAGAGAAAGAAACGCATAAAGGAGATAGGTGAGGTGACAGGGCTTACCGAATACATGGACAGAAAACCAGGTTCTCTTTCCGGTGGGCAACGTCAGAGGGTTGCATTGGCACGGGCTATGGTAAAAAATCCGAAAGTATTTCTTATGGATGAACCTCTTTCCAATTTGGATGCAAAGTTAAGAAGTCAACTGAGAACAGAATTAATTGAATTGCATCAAAGGTTGGGTACAACTTTTGTCTATGTAACACATGACCAAGTAGAGGCTATGAGCATGGGAACGAAAATTGTTCTGATGAACCAAGGGCAAATTATGCAACAGGGAAGTCCGGAGGAAATTTACGGAGATCCGGACAATGTATTTACGGCAAAATTTATCGGTACACCACCTATGAACTTTTTCAACGCGATTGATTGTCCTGCTGAATGGTGTCTCCCGGAGGAAACCGTATATGTAGGATTTCGTCCGGAACATGTTTCTTTCCAAAAAACTACAGGTGATGGAATAAGGTTTGAAGGCAAGGTAATTACAAGAGAAATGCTTGGTGCGGAAATTCTTTATAAGCTGGATACGGAATATGGAAGTGTACAAATAAAAGATTATCATGTATCAGACAAGCATATAGACAGAGTAATCTGCTGGGTTGAAAGAGAAAAGCTTTGTTTTTTTGACAGGTCAGAACAAAGAATACGTTAGGTAAACGGAAGTGCAAAGATAAGCGGAGAGAGGAAATTAAATGGATATCTCAAAAAATTTAACCGAAAGTTCGGGTATACCGGGGACAAAGCTTGAAATAAAGAAAAAGGCAGGAAATGCAGTAAGGACTATGGCGAAGAGCATGCTAAAGGCAAAAATCGGACAGAAAGCACTACCGTATATGTTTGTGGCTCCTGCAATGATTATTTTCCTTTTGTTTGTTATCTGGCCGGTAATTTACATGGTTTATATCAGTTTTTTTGACTGGAATATGATAGCGGATATGGAGTTTGTGGGAATAAAAAATTATATAAAGATGTTGGGAAGTAAGGACTTCCGGATGGTCCTTGGAAATACCTTCCGTTTTATGCTGATGATGGTGCCCACAACAATGATACTCAGCCTGATAATTGCCATATATCTTAAAAAAAATACACGTGTGAATCGACTGCTTCAAAATATTATGTTCATGCCCAATATTGTATCATTGGTGTCTATTTCGTTTATATGGATGTGGATGATGGATGAGGACAGAGGACTGTTTAATTTTGTGCTGGGACTTTTTCATTTGAATCCCGTAAACTGGCTGGGAGATCCGAAGGTGGCAATGTTTTCACTGGTACTTGTGAATGTATGGAAAAACCTTGGCTATTATGTACTGATTTTTGTGGCAGCGCTACAAGGTATTCCGGGATATCTCTACGAAGCAGCAGCTTTGGATCATGCAAGACCATTGTCAGTATTTTTCAAGATTACTCTGCCAATGTTGTCGCCTACTTTGTTTTTTTTGACGTTGACAGGTATTATCGGCTCATTCAAGACATTTGAGAGTGTATCCCTTATGACGGCGGGAGGCCCTGCAGACTCTACAAACACATTAGTATATGAATTGTATCAACAGGGATTTGTTTATTATAAGACAGGGTATGCATCTGCAATGGGAGTAGTATTGATGGTGATTGTTGGTATCATGACACTGGTTTATTTTGCGGTGCTACAGAAAAAGGTACATTATCAATAGAGTGGAGGATAATATGAGAAGAATTGCAAAAAAATCTGTGAGAGGTGCCATATACCTCATCCTGGGAATTATCTT
>JALEIR010000045.1 GCA_022769665.1 Lachnospiraceae bacterium
GTCTGCGGACAGCAAGCAGTTTTCGATAAAAACCAAGTAACTCCCTATCCTGTCTCTCCTCATCCCAAAGCATACCTCTTCGGCAGCCGGAGCCCTTTCCTCCGGTCATCCCCACCTCGTCTCCGTAATAAATCATGGGCAGTCCGGGTAAAAGCAGCTGTAATGCGGCTGCAAGCTTCAAAATTTCTTTTTTGCCATCTGCCTGTGTCAGGAAACGGGGTGTATCATGACTGTCAATCAAATTCCAAAGATATGGCACAGCTTCGCCTTTGAGTCGTCCCCGGACAAAATCAAGTTTCTCCGCAAACTCTTTGGCAGTGAGCTTCTTTTCCAGCAGAAAACCCTTTACCGCATCGGTAAAATGGTAGTTCATAACACTGTCCCACTGGTCCCCTGTCAGATAACTGCCGTTAAAATGCCAGATTTCTCCAACAATGAAAAGCCGGGGATTCACCTCTCGCATTTCTTTACGGAATTCTCTCCAGAAATCTCTTCCGATTTCATCTGCCACATCCAGCCGCCAGCCATCCACATGACATTCCTCTGTCCAGTATTTTACCACATCACAAACAAACTTCCGCACCTCTGGATTACGGCAGTTGAGCTTTGGCATTCCTCCAAAATAGCTGAAAGACCTGTAGGTAGGCATGAGTTCTCCCCTGGCGGGATATTCATCCACGTAATACCAATCCTTATATCGGGAATTTTGCTGCTTCTCCTGCAAATCCCGGAAAGCAAAGAAATCCCGAGAAGTATGGTTAAAAACAGCATCTAAAACAATATATATTCCGGCCTCATGAGCCGCCGAAGTCAGATTCTTCAAATCCTCAGCCGTTCCAAAATCGGGGTCAATCTGCATATAGTCTACAGTATCATATTTGTGTGAAGAATTTGCTTTAAAAATCGGAGTCAGATAAAGTACATCCACTCCCAGATTTTTTAAGTAAGGTATGCTCTGCGTAATCCCCTTCAGACTGCCATGGAGGCTGTCACGATGATTCAAATCCTGACGGTACCACTCTTCCGCAGGAACGTCCTTGTCCGAAGCAAACCTGTCCACAAAAATCTGATAGACAACCTTACCCTTTGCCCATGCGGGAGCTTCATATCTCTCTTCTTCACGACTCAGCTGAGGGCAGTCAAACATTTCTTCTATCACAGTCGGTTCCGTTTTATGGAAGGCATAATTTCCGTAATAAGTAATCTCACCTTCCATGTCCCGAATTTCAAAGTAATAACGGATACAAAGCATATTTACTTTGATTTCCGCTTCAAAGTAATCATAAATACCGTCCCCGGCGACTCTGTGCATGGATGTCTGAGCCCTGGTATCCAGCTTATCCAACGGAATATACTTGTCGCGATAATGCAAAACGACTCCGTCCACATCCCCTGCTTGCACCATCAGTTTGACAGTGAAAGTGTCTTTCTTTGTAGAATAAAAGAAATAATTATCCGGATTATGAATTATCGCCGCTTTTTCCATAAGTATATTATTCCTTTCCGAGTAGGTTACTCTGCTTTTCCGGCATTTCTGCAATCCTTACAATAACCGTACAACTCCAGCTTATGACCTGTGATGGTAAAGTCCGTTGTCTCCTTTTCCAGATGAATATGAGCAAAAGGACAACTCTGCAGCGGGATTCTCCGATGACATTCCAGACATACGGCATAGTGAGTATGACTGCCGCGGTTCAAGGCATATACCACCGTCTGGTCTCCCATCCATGTGTTTTTTTCTACCAGCCCTCTTTCCTCAAAAGCCGCCAGAATTCTGTAGATGGTAGAAGGTGCATACTCTTCCCCTCCCGCCATCTTTTCCGCCAAATGATAAATTTGAACAGCATTTAAGGGTTCCACAGAATCCCAGAGGACTTTATACACAGTCTTACGCTGTCTTGTCCATTTAATACCTGAAGGATAATCCGGCTCTTTCGAATCCCCAAATTCTTTTCGCTCTATTTCATTCTTACCTATGCTTTCTCTGATAATGGGAGTTTTCTCTTCCTTCATTTCAACAGTACCTTTCCCTAACCGCAGAAACATTTTCTTTCATTATAAAAACAATTCTATCACAATACCTGCCAAAACGCCAATTCCATATAATAATCCGAGAATCCGCAGATTTTCTTTTCTGTTATGATTGACCCGAAACAATACCAGCAATCCCACACCACTGCCCGTCAGCAGACCTGCCATGGCGGAACCGATTCCAATCACTTTCTCCAAATAAAGCTGGGTAATTACCACAGAGCCTGCACAGTTGGGAATCAAGCCTACCAGACTTGCCAGAAGAGGCCCGACAACAGGTTTGCTCAAAATCAGATTTGCCAGCGCATCCTCTCCCACAAAATATAAAATCAGATTCAGGGCAAAGGTAATTATCAGTATGAAAAAGGTAATCTGCGCCGTATGGGACAAAGCAGAGCGGAAAATTCCTTTTTCGCAATGACAATGCTCATGCTCACAAATATCATGAATATGCTCATGCTGCTCCAAACCCTTTTTCCGAAGCAGGAAATCAATGATTAATCCCGCAACCATTCCGATAACTGCTTTCGCCAACAGAATTTTTACAATCAACCAAAAAGAAACCTGTTCCGAAATCAATATGGGCAGCATTTCATCGGAGGTAGACAGGTAGATAGCCATCAGGGTACCCAGGGAAATCACTCTCCCTGCATACAAGTTGGAAGCCGCTGCGGAAAAGCCGCATTGCGGCACAATGCCAAGGACACCGCCGATTACAGGGCCGAACCGCCCTGCCTTTTTCACTAATAACTCTGCTTTATCTCCCGTCTTGTGCTCCAGATATTCCATGGCAAGATAGGTTAAAAACAAAAAGGGAAGCAGTTTTACAACATCCAATAATGTGTCTAAAATAACGTCTATCATGAGATTCCTTTCCAAATAATTAATAGGATTCCAGATGCGAATGAGTTGCATTTGCATCTGGAATCCTATCATACAGCCGGTCCATTTATTTGTCAAGTCCAAATGGCTTTTCCTTGAGCATTATTTACCGGAAATTTCTTTTATGATAAGCCTGATATTGGCTATGAGGTCCACTGTTGTCTGACTGATTTTGTCCTGCGGTATCTGTAAAGTTTCTCCGCTGCCCACTGTTGCCTCCATTGCAATATCATCCAGAA
>JALEIR010000058.1 GCA_022769665.1 Lachnospiraceae bacterium
ACCAAGGGAACGTACACCCATAAGACTTTAGAAGAACTTCTTACAGAAGTGAACAAGATTTAAAATAATAAATCAAGACTGATTGCTGGATACACTTATGATGTTTCTTATGATAAACATTACACTCATATTCAGCCTGAATCATCTTGAAGCGCACCGGATGGAAATGCCCTAAAAAAGCATCCAAAATTAGTAAAAATGAGTGTATACCACCTGTATATCACTTGTGTACCACGTGTATATAACGACCTCAAAATAACGTAAATTATCATCTATTTATGAATATTCTGACAATTCTTTTGTCACTTCAATACATAAAGAAAAGTCCCATAAACACTGAGTTTACAGGACTTATCAATATCATTATTTATCTTAGAATTTAGTGCTTATACAATCCCCTGTGCTGTCATAGCATCAGCAACCTTCAAAAATCCCGCAATATTGGCACCTGCAACGTAGTTGCCTTCCATACCGTATTTCTTGGCAGCATCGTCAAGATTATGGAAAATATTGACCATGATATTCTGAAGCTTCTTGTCAACCTCCTCAAAAGTCCAGGAAAGTCTTTCACTGTTCTGGCTCATCTCAAGAGCGGAGGTAGCAACACCACCGGCATTGGAAGCCTTGCCGGGACAGAACAGGACACCATTCTTCTGGAAGTACTCTGTAGCTTCCATGGTAGTAGGCATGTTAGCACCCTCTGCAACTGCAAAGCAGCCGTTTGCAACCAGAGCTTTTGCGTCATCCAAATCCAGTTCATTCTGGGTAGCGCAGGGAAGAGCAATATCTACTTTCACGGACCATACGCCGTGTTCGCCGTTCTTCTTCTCATGATACTGTGCGCTGGGTCTTGCAGCAGCATACTCGGTCAATCTTGCACGCTTAACTTCCTTAACTTCCTTCAAAAGTGCAACATCAATTCCTTCCGGATCATAAATCCATCCCGTAGAATCGGAACAGGTTACAGGCTTAGCACCAAGCTGCTGTGCCTTCTGAATTGCGTAGATAGCAACATTACCTGCGCCGGATACAGCAACCGTTTTGCCCTTAATATCCTTGCCGTTACACTTTAACATCTCCTCTGTCAAATACAGCAAACCATAACCGGTAGCCTCGGTTCTCGCAAGAGATCCGCCATAGCTTAATCCCTTTCCGGTAAGGACACCCTCATACAAGCCTGTCAATCTCTTGTACTGTCCGTACATATATCCGATTTCTCTTGCGCCGGTTCCGATATCACCTGCAGGTACATCGGTGTCTGCACCGATATATTTGTAAAGCTCGGTAATGAAGCTCTGGCAGAATGCCATAACTTCTCTGTCGGATTTGCCCTTGGGGTCGAAATCAGAACCACCCTTACCACCACCGATAGGAAGCCCGGTTAAGGAGTTCTTAAAAATCTGCTCAAAGCCCAGGAATTTAATAATACCCAAATTAACACTGGGATGAAGTCTTAAACCTCCCTTGTAGGGTCCGATTGCTGAATTAAACTGTACACGGTAACCATTGTTTACCTGAACCTGTCCTTTGTCATCCACCCAAGGAACACGGAACAGAATCTGTCTTTCGGGAGTAACCAATCTCTCCAGCAGTGCATCCTTACGATATTTTTCTTCATTTGCTTCAATTACTACACGAAGAGACTCCAAGACCTCTTTAACGGCCTGATGAAACTCGGGCTGAGCAGGATTCTTGGCAACTACCAAATCAAAAACCTCATCAACATATGACATTTCTAATGTCCTCCTTATTATAGTATATGGATATACGTGTATACAAAAGACATTATAAACCATCATTTGAGATTTCTCAATAAACTTTACCCAATTAAATTGTAAAAGTTTTTTGTATTTTTTTATATAGTTTGTACAAAATTACTATTTTAAGTATTGCTTCATCTTTTCAATATTGCTTTCTTCTAATTCGATAAGTTGTTTTGCCAGCGCAACAGGTTTAGCCCCTGCCTGCTCATTTCGTTTCAGAACTTTTTCCATTTCAATGATTCCGTTGGTACTTCCTTTAATCATAAGCTCAGCAATATGTCCCGTACTTGTATTCAGCATTGTATTATAGTGAATCCCTGTTTTCAGCATAGCTTCTGTCAGCGCATTGCTTCGATAATACTCTGCCTTTCCGGCAATAAGCTTTTTCGATGCTGCATCATGAATTTCCGAATAATTCAGTGACTGTTCAGACAAGCATGCAGTGAGTTCATCATCATATACCTTGTCTGAGATGGTCTCGATTGCCTTCATCCCCATCTCTGTGCTTTTTTGAATTTCCCGATAAATCGCAATTTCCTGTGATGTCATCAAAACAGTACCTCCTCAACATAACAAAAAGAAGCCTTCTACTTTCTGTAAAAGGCTTCCCCTAATCTCATACCAATATGCAGGAACAATTTACCAGTATCTACTGTTGAGTCACGTAATCCGACTTTACATACCCAACCTGTCCGTTATAGTTTACCTTACACCAACCGTTCTCAACTGCCAACAAACTTAAAGATTCTCCCCCGGCCAATACGCCAAGACGTTCTGCTGTCTCATTTGCAGCTGAGCGCACGTTGACTGTTGTATTCGCTGTGATCGAGCCGATCGTTTCAAGATTGGCTGCACTTTCTTCCATCAAAAGATATTCTGACTTGATATATCCGTCCTTGCCTTCATATACAATTTTGGTCCATCCGTTTACCCGGACTTCCTGAACCTGAACTCTGGAGCCCCCTGTCACTTTTCCCAGCTTATCAGCATTCTCACTGTCAGAACTTCTGACATTTACTGTTGTCGTTGCAGTTGCATACATCGGACCGGCATCAGCGGGAGCAACCTCTGCTGAAGTCTGTACTACCGCATCTCCGCCCTGCTCTCCTGCAGTTTCAATGTTCGTCTGCTCCGGCACTGTCTCTGCATTTTGGGCTGCAAGTATTTCACCTACTGCTGCTTTAACCTGCGTTCCCAACAATCCCAGATACTCAAGCAAATCGGGATTTTCGGACATCAGTTCATTATACTCCACATTTACACGGTTATTGAATTCCACCACATCAACCTGTTCGTTAACGGTTTTAATGTAAGCTTTCTCCTCGTCTGTTAAATTATTTTCGTTCTTGATATAAAGATTTCCGTCCTCGTTGCGGCAAATGTAAAGTGTCTCATATCCCGGGACTTCCTGGAAATTAATAATTCCCATCTTAAAATATACATATGCAATCACCGAACCTTCTGTCGGTCCCTGTTTTGAATATACTTCAAGATTTGAATAGTAATCAATATACTTTGAGAGTTCTTCATAGTACAGCAAGTCATTTTCACTGATAGTTTCACAAACAGACACCAGTGTTTCCGTATCGCCTAAGCTCTTGGCATTATAATAAGTCTCAACAAACGCATAAATTTCCTCATCTGTGTTTGCTGTAAGAGGCACTTCCTCTGTCACAGGCTCACTCTCCGCCATCTGACTTTCCTGAACATAACTTTCCTCTGCCTGCGCTACTTCCGCTTCCTGTTTCTCTTTGTTTGCATTCAGCGCAATAACCACAGTTACTGCAACTATTGCAACCAGTAATATGGGAAAAACTATTTTACAGTTCTTTACAATAAAGTCACGAATTGCACTCCATTTGTTCTTATGCATAAATACACCTTTCCTCAAAACGCAAAAAGCCGCAAGCGGCTCTTTTCAACACAATCAACCTATTACAGAACAAGGTGATGTAAAATGCATCCGACAGGAATCGAACCTGCATTAAAGGCGTCGGAGGCCTTCGTTCTATCCATTAGACTACGGATGCAAATGTTACAAATTTATTACATCACCCTGACTATAATATCACAAAATCTTCTGTGTGTCTACCTCGAATTTTTGGAATTTTTTAGAAAATTATTTTGACGGTTTTCACAAAATTATCATAGAAGTAAAGATTATCGGAAAGGACCTCTTCCGCTGACACATGAGTCCTGTTAACTTCTCGGATTATTTTCTTTAAATCCTCTGCCTTTTCCTCCCCTGTTTCCTCCAGCAGAATCACTTCATGGACGGAACTTGGAATGATATAGTAATTCTTCCCTGTCTTTTCAGCAATTTTTTCCAGCATACCGGGATAAAGAATACATACTGCCCCATGCGTTCTTCGGTTATTCGTCAGTACCTTTAGCGGAATTTCCGGTTCAAAATCACTTATTCCCCCCACATCCATAATCTCACGTAATACCTCTGCCATGGGTGCAAGCTTCGCCGGAAACAGTCTTGGTGTGTTTTCTATCGCAAGTTTCATCAATTCCTGTGTACTTACATTCCAAAGTTTCATATGTGAATTATGAATTAATATGGTTCCTTCTCCAAGAATTGTCCCACTGTATGCATAATAAAAGCAAACAGCAAGATCCAAAAATTCTACATAAGGAATGTCATTCAACAGTTCCTCATTTTCCTGCCTTCGAATCAATTTGTAACAAATCCTTTCTTTTACCCTTTGAAAAGAACTGAAAAAATCCATATTGATGTTTCCTTTTGGCGTTTCCTCACGATAAATATCCAGGATTCTGTCAGTTATTTCTCCCATTGGCACTCCGTCTTCATACGCTGCATGAAAGGGTTCCAGATAAATTGTGGGAATCAAATTCTCCTCGCTGCTTATAATCAGCAGTCCCTGAAGAATAACGCCGTTATTTTTCTTGACTTCTCTCAATTCCACCCGATATTCTTCCCCTAACTGCTCTGCAACAGCATCTCTCACTTTTTGTGTAAATTCACTTATTTTCATACATACCTCTTTCTGTGCTATATCATCATTATGAGTCAACTTTCTTTGCATACGCAGCACCTGTACGCAAAGCACCCGCGCAACTTTCCTCGCTGCTCGCGCAAAAAAGGCAATAACACACGAAAGTGTTATTGCCTTACAAGTATTCGACAGTATGAAAATTATGCAGTCTGCTTATACACGGGAAAGATATTCACCTGTTCTGGTATCAATCTTAATCTTATCTCCCTGCTCTACGAACAAAGGAACGGAAACCTGTGCACCGGTCTCCACAATAGCAGGCTTGGAAGCGCCTGTAGCGGTATCTCCCTTAAATCCGGGCTCAGTCTCGGTAATCTCCAGCTCTACAAAAAGAGGAGGCTCAACAGAGAACACACTGCCGTTATGAGAGCAAACCTTACACATTTCATTCTCTTTTACGAATTTCAATGCATCACCGATGGTCTCAGCATCCAATGCAATCTGCTCGTAGGTTTCTGTATCCATGAAATTGTACAAATCACCGTCATTATACAAATACTGCATATCTTTTCTATCAATACGCGCCTGGGGGCACTTCTCGGTAGGGCGGAAAGTCTTCTCAACCACACCACCGTTCTTAATATTCTTCAGCTTCGTTCTTACGAAAGCTGCACCCTTTCCAGGCTTAACATGCTGGAATTCAATAATCTGGTACACATTATTATCGTACTCAATGGTAATACCATTTCTGAAATCACCTGCAGAAATCATAGTATATTCCTCCTAATTTTGTTCACAAAATAATTCTTTCTAAGTTTAATATAAAAACGTACCAATTTCAACTGTTTTTTTTATTTTTACCATTTTTCTGTCACTTTATAGCTGAATTATTGCATATAAAGTCGATTGCCTGCAGATATCCATCCAAACCTTGACCGTAAATCTGCTTGTCACAAACAGGTGCGGTAACCGAAATCTTCCGGAATTCTTCCCGTTTCGTTATATCGGAAATATGAATTTCAACCTTAGGTACAGTAATGCTTGCAAGTGCATCCCGTATCGCGTAACTGTAATGCGTATATGCTCCGGGATTTATAATAATTCCCTGTGTCCCGTCAAAATATGCCTCCTGAATTCTGTCGATAATCGCTCCCTCATGATTACTCTGAAACACCGTAATTTCATTTCCGGTCTCATCTGCTTTCTTCTGTATCAGTTTTAATAAATACTGATAATCCTGTGTTCCGTAAACGCTTTTTTCTCTGATTCCCAAAAAATTGATATTAGGCCCGTTAATGACAAGCAGCTTCATTTTTTCCGTCTCCTTTACGATTTTCTTCAGAATGTCTTCCATGTCCAACCCGTCCACATCTACAATGATATCCGCGCAGGACTCATATGCTTCACTTCTCTGATTCAAAAGTTCCCTGATTTTTTCCAAAGGATTCTCACATTGAAGCAGTGGTCTTGTAGTATCATTCTTCAGCCTGTCGTATACGGTTTCGGGCTGAGCCCTCAAATAGATTACCGTACCGATTCTCTTTAACAGCTCTCTGTTTTCCGGGCGCACCGGTGTTCCGCCGCCCACAGAAAAAATTCTTCCATGACTCTTTTCACTAAGTTCCTCCAGAAGTTCTGTCTCCAGCTGTCGGAAGTACTCTTCTCCGTCATTCTCAAAGATTTTGCTGATACTTTGACCCTCTCGACGTTCAATGAGCTTGTCTGTGTCTTCCACCGGCATGCGCAGCCTGTAAGAAAGCTTCAGCCCCACAGAAGTTTTCCCGCTGCCCATAAATCCGATTAACACTAAATTCTGCCCCTGTTTCATCCTTGTACCTCATTTCCGCTATCTGCACGAAATTCTATTCCATATGCATTGCCTGTTTCATGGCTGAATACGCTTTCTCGGCCAACTCTGCCCCGACCTTCTTATCGGTCCATAACTCGAATGCAATAATGCCCTGCCATAGCAGCATCTTCAATCCGTTATAAGCCCTTCCCCCTGCTGCTTGCGTCAGTTCCATAAATCTTGTCTTTGCCGGGTTAAAAATCAAATCATATCCTGTGTGAACTTTTTGATAAAAATCAGTATCTTCAATAACTGCTTCCTCAGTCTTCGGAAACATACCCACATTAGTGGCTTGAATACATAAATATTGCCTGTCTCCGGGAAGCCTTCTGTAATCATCTAATACCATTGCTTCCGCGAAACTCCTGCCCGCAATTGCGTTCACCTCATTCACCACCTGCTCTGCTTTCTCAACAGTGCGGTTCAACATATATACCTTCTCTGCCCCTTTGTCGGCAAGCAGCATAGCAACAGCTCTGGCAACGCCTCCCGCCCCCAGAATCAAGACCTTTTCTCCCGTCAGTTTCACTCCATCTTCACACATGGCACGGTAAAGCCCCGGCATATCCGTATTGTATCCTTTAAAGCCATTGTCTGTGCGCACTAACGTATTCACTGCACCAATCTTCTCTGCAAGAGAATCTATCTCTGTCAGATAAGGCAGAACGGCACTCTTATAAGGTACCGTCACATTACATCCCAAAAGATTCAGGGCCCGGGCACCTTCCACCGCTTCCTTTACGGAATTTTCAGGTACACGAAAAGGAACATATACCATGTTTTCCCCCATTGCTTCCGCAAGTGTATTATGTATTGCCGGTGACATGGTATGTTCCACCGGATTGCCAATCAGCCCGCATGTACGGGTATATCCGTTAATCTTCATTTATCCTCCGTTCCGCAGTGTTACTAATTGAATGACGTTGACTCACTCTCAATCTTTTCAGCCTTTTTTACTTCTATGATAGAAAAACAGGACGATTTTTTCCAACTTTCGCTTCAACACAATCTGAATTTCCTCTTTCGGGTGAATGGGTTTTACCAGGTAAGTGACAATTCCTGCCTTTTTTGCTCCCCAGACATCCGTAAACAGCTGGTCTCCCACAAACAATGTTGTACTCGGTTCGGTACCCATAACTTCCATGGCCTTTTCATATCCTGCTCTACCCGGTTTACCGGCTTTATATATATATTTTGCAGCGACCTTGTCGGCAAAGCTTTGCACGCGAGGTTCTTTATTGTTTGACAAAAGCAGGGTCTTATAACCCATCCTGCTCAAATCGCCAAACAAAGCCACAGCCCTATCGTCTGCAGGTGCCCCGTGAGGCACCAATGTATTGTCAATATCAAAAATAATCCCCCTGTACCCATTCTCATACAGGTTTCCGTAATTGATTTCATAAGCGCTCTCTGCTTCGTTATCCGGATAAAACCGCTGGAGCATATCACTTTACCTCTCTGTTTCAAACTTCATATATCTCAATTGTCCTGCTGATTCTGATATAGAATCAGCTTACTTCGGTTAAGCTGCAACCTAAATAATAATATCTGCCTTTTCTCTGACGGCATATGCTTTCAAATACCGTTCTTCCATGGGAATCCATTTATTCAAAAATGCCGACAGTGCTGTTTCTCCGTTGCGCTTCCTGATTCTGCTTTTTTGCTCCTGTTCCGACACATCGCAAAACACTTTAATATCCATATAGTTGCCCAGCTTCGGATGACAACTGTACGCACCCTCCACAATTCTTATACTTCCTGACGGAATCTTTCTTTCCTCTCCCAAGTCCATTCTGCTGCAATCAAAACATCTGTAGGAAAATGCTTTTCCACTTTTTATAAAGGGCAAAACCTCCTCTGCAAACCGTTCGTAGTGCACATTCCCACCGGGCTCTGTCAGTCTTTCCTCTGTCCGTAGCTCCTTTGGAAGGAAAAAGTCATCCATATGAATCACACCTGCACCTGTCAGCATCGCAAGCTGTTCTGCCAATGTACTTTTACCGGAAGCGCATCGCCCGTCAATGGCAATTATCTTCACCTCTGCCGGTAGTTTTTCCAGTTCTCCCAGTACCTTATCGACTCTGTTCCCCAATCTTTTCAACCGCTTCCTTTATATATTCTCCCAATTTTCTGCTTTTCACCCCCATGACCTGAGCATTACAACGGTTCATGGGTATTAATAAAACAGGTACATCAGCAGATGCAACTGCCTCAGCCATCCGCGGTGTAATCTCGCCAAGCATAGCATTCGCCATAACAATCCCTATTGGTCCTGCAATCAAATCCACACGGTTACTGTTATAGATAACGGCATTTTCACCCGTAGCTCCCTCTGTGGTGCCACCCTTCATCATGTTGGAGGTTGCCATGGCATTTGTACCAACCGCAATCAGCTCCGCTTCCGGATATTTCTCCTTTATCGCCTCCACAAGGCTACGGCCCACACCTCCGCCCTGTCCGTCCATTATCATTATTTTCACTGAAAAAACCGCCTTTCCGAAACTCTTAAAATGATACCATGGCTACTCCCTATAATTCAAGTGCTTTCATAAACTTCTTGACTTTGTGCCTGTATTTGTTATGATAAAAAAGAATTCGTTTCAGGAAGAAACGGCATATAAAAAAGCATTTCCAACAATATAGATTCATTCTGCCATGAAGGCCGGTTCTCTCAGGAAGAGAGGACTTTGTTTTCATGGTTTTTTATTTATACGGATATGCTTTTCTCAAAACTTATGCCTGCCAAAGGGTGCCTTTTGCACAAGGTGCAAAACACACCTGAAAGATTGCAGGTAACAGAAAGGTATGGTAATCATTATGAAAAAAATGTCATCTGTAACAAAATGCGTTACCGCTGCCGTTTGCATGGCGCTCTGTGTGGTACTGCCTATGGCAGTTCATTCCATTCCAAACGGTGGCACACTTCTTTCCCCCATGCACCTGCCCGTCCTGCTGTGCGGTCTGATTTGCGGCTGGCCATACGGTCTCGCTTGCGGCATCATCGGTCCCCTGCTTTCGTCTCTGATTAGCGGGATGCCTCCCGCAGGACCTATATTATACGGAATGCTTGTAGAGCTTGCCGTCTATGGTCTTGTCACCGGACTTCTCATGCAGTTTGTACATACCGGAAAATGGATGGCTGACTTCTATATCAGTTTGATTGCAGCTATGCTTGCAGGCCGAATTGCGGGAGGACTTGCAAAGGCTCTCATTTTTTCCGCCGGCTCCTATTCCTTCAAGGCATGGGCAACTGCATACTTTATATCCAGTCTCCCCGGAATCATCCTCCAGTTGCTCCTGCTGCCCGCACTTTTCATAGCACTGCAGAAGGCACATCTGATTCCCAGCCGATACGGCACCCGTTAAAAACGTACACACGGCATACGAAAACAGGGACTTCGGTGACAACCGAAGTCCCTGTCATTTTCCTTATGTAATTGTTTTTATTTATGCACCAAATGCCTGATAGCTCTTGTTCAGGAAAATCATGTAAAGAATTCCTGCAACCAGAGATACAATAGCCAAAATGAAGCCTGCAATTCCGGCAAGAATCTTGATGAAAGGAATTACGGCAAGAATGGAAATAACAATAGATGCCACATAGCATCCGAAGTTAATCTTCCATACGCTCTCACCCTTCGCTGCTATTTCCGCATTACCGTTGTCCTTCAGTACTGCCGAAACGGAAGTACATACATTGTAAACAATCAGGAATGCACAAATATCTCCTGCAATGGAGAAGAGGGTGGAAAAGAAGGTGCTTCCGGAAGCTGCTGATGCAAAAATACTTATCACAATATTCACAATGGTAATAATAAATGCTTTCTTGCAGCCTTCAATGTCCTTTCCTGCTCCGTACAATCCGACAATGCTGATTACCGCAAAAACAATTGCTCCGATTCCGGCAATGATGTTGATAATCGGAATGATTGCCAATACGGTACATACAATGATGCCGATTTGTGCAATAAACATTTTCTTCAGGCCTGCGCCAACGTTAGGATAGTTATTCACGATGATTTCCTCCTCATATGTTAATAATGACATAAAACATAATACGCAATTCCCCTGCTTCTGTCAAGTGTTTCGCGCAGTAAGCCCAGACACTATACTTTTGGCTTCAGTTTTATGACGTTTCGATAAAAGGCACACGACCTCACAATTCGCTGTCCAGGGGAACTGATCCACAGCTACTGCTTTTTCCACAATATATCCGGAGTCTAAGAAGGTCTCCAAATCCCGCACAAGGCTGGTAGGCTTGCAGGATATGTAGACAATATGCTCCACACCGTAGCCTATAATTTTGGGCAGTGCCTTGGGATGAATACCGTCCCGGGGCGGGTCAAGAATAATCAAATCCGGCTTCTCCCCGATTCCATCCAGCACCTTCAGCACATCACCTGCAATAAATTCACAGTTATCCAAGCCGTTCTCCGCAGCATTTTTTCTAGCTGCCTCCACCGCCTCCTCCACGATTTCCACGCCAATCACCTTTTTTGCCACCGGTGCCATCAATTGGGCGATGGTTCCCGTACCGCTGTAAAGATCGAAAATTACCCTTTTCTTCTCACCCGCAGCCTTACCTTTATCCAGCAAACCGCTGTTACCCGTACTAACATCGCTGACTTTCGACAGACTGCCCGCATACTCTCTGGCTGTCTCGTACAATACCTCTGCACTGTGGGAGTTGGTCTGGAAGAAAGAAAATGTCGATATCTTAAACCGAAGTCCCAGAAGTTCCTCGAAGAAATATTCTTTCCCGTAGAGCACATCTGTGCGGTCGCTCTGCACCACATCTGCCTGAGAATCGTTGACAATATGCAGAATCCCCGCAAATTTACCCTGCAGTCTTCCCTCTGTTTCCAGTTTCAGTAGTTGGTTCCGGAAGCCGTCCAACAAAGCTTGCTCTGCCATCGCTTCGCTTGCTCCTACACCATTACTCTCATCTGCGTTTACTGCATTTCTTTCATTGTTCCTTGCAGCCGCATCATAAACCTCCGTGTTTCCAACAGTTCCAAGGGGGGGCTCCACATGAATCCGGGGCTCCTGCGACGTAGTCACCAGTGCCACAAGTATCTCCCCTGTCCGGGAAGCCTTTCTCACCAGAAGATGACGTAAATAGCCCTCATGGCGTAGCCTGTGAAAATAACTGATATTTCTCTCTGTAAAATAATCCAGTACCGTCTTCAAAATCAGCCTGTAATCACTGTCCACAATTTTACAGTTTTCTACCGTAACAACATCATAAAAACTCCCTCTCTTATGCATCCCGAGAGAGAGGGGGCCGTCTTTTACCTCGTCACCGAAAGAAAACTCCATCTTATTCCTGTACTCATATTCCACGGGGCTTCCTTTGATGCCCTCCCAGTTCCAACTGTGCTCCTGTCTGTCCAGCACACCGTCAAGGAGCCTTTTCACCTGACTCTCCTTGATTTTCAGTTGTTCCGTATAAGGGAGGGATAGATAAGTACAGCCTCCGCATACACCAAAATGGGAACACGGATGACCTGTCTCAAGAGGTGATTTTTCCATCACCTCCATCAGACGTCCTTCCGCCTTCCCTTTTCTTACCTTATTGACACTCAGCTTTATTTTCTGTCCGGGCAGGCTGTTCTTAACAATAACGGTGCCCTCCCCGGTGTTTACAATGCCTTTGTTGGGGAAATCCACCCTCTCGACTGTCGCTTCAATTACCTGTCCTTTTTTCATTTGTTTAGTTTTCTCCCTCGTCTACGAAGAAGTCGTCATCATCGTCTTCTTCATCCTCGAACTCATCTTCGAAGTCATCCTCAAAGTCATCGAGATAATCGGGGGTAAAATAACGATATACGGCATATGCGATTGCGGCTACGGCTGCAATTGCCCCAAGCACTGCCAGTACGCATACAACCGGATTACATTTCTTCTTTTCTTCTTCCTTCTTGCCGAGAATTTCGCTCAGCTTTGATGCCTCGATTAAATTTTCAAGCTTATTCATAGGATACCTCCTTAAGATTCTCTGCTGTTAAATATAGAATACCACAATTCTTTGAAAAATACTACAACGATTTAGATTCTTTTCAATTTTGCAAAGGATGCATACATAATTTTCTGACCGGCTTTATCAAAATTTACGGTCACCTTATAATCCCGGGGTTCCTTCACAATATTCATTACAGTCCCCTCTCCGTACTTGATGTGAGATACTCTGTCTCCCACACCGTAATCGAGTTCCGCACTCATCTGTACCGGTGCTCCCTTGGAAATTCCTGCCAGCCGGTTCAGGCTTCCGATTCCTTTGGCGATAAACGGTTTATCCGCTTTTGCAGTCACCTTCGGGCGAAGAACGGCTTTGGGCCTGAAATCAAAAGTATTCTGTTGACTTGCAGAACTTTTTGTACCCAAACCAATCATATTTTCCAGTAGTTCCCTGTCATCCATGGAACGTCCGGATTTCGGCAATGTGTTATCCATCAGTTCCTGAGGGATTTCCCTGACAAATCTGCTTACGGGATTATACTGTGTCTCTCCCCGAATCATACGTGTCTTGGCATAAGTCAGAGTCAAATCATTCATGGCTCGTGTAATACCGACATAGGCCAGCCTTCTCTCCTCTTCCATGTCTTCTGTTTCATTTGTCCAGATAGCTGCCTGTCCCGGGAACAGGCCGTCCTCCATTCCCGCAAGATAAACATTGGGAAATTCCAGACCTTTTGCGGAGTGCAAAGTCATGAGGAGCACCCGATTGTCATCATTTTCCACATTGTCGATATCAGCTACCAACGCCACCTCCGCCAGAAATTCCGTCAGATTTCCTTCCTCGTGAGTCTCCTGATAGTTCACTGCTTTTGTAATCAATTCATCCACATTGGCAATTCTGTCCTCTGCAGACTCATCATCATTGTCCTGGAGGTATTCCGCATAACCAGTTTTTGTCACAACTTCCTGAATCAGTTCCGCCACCGTCATTTCCGCCGATGCTTTTCTGAATCCCTGAATCAGCTGTACAAAAGGTCGAATTTTTACCGAGGTTTTTCCCAGGCTCATGATTTCGTCCGCCAGCTCCATCGCCTCATAAAGACCGATATCCCGCATCCGGGCATAATCTTCTATTTTTTCTAAAGTTGCCGCGCCGATTCCTCTCTTGGGAACATTAATAATACGCCTTACCGCCACTTCATCTCTGCCGTTGTCAATCGTCTTCAGATATGCAAGAATATCCTTAATCTCCGCTCTTGCATAGAAGTTTGTACCTCCTACCACATTATACGGCACACCTTCCATAATCATGCGTTCCTCCAAAAGGCGGGCCTGGGCATTGGTACGGTAAAGCACGGCAAAATCCTTGTATTGTGCTCCTTCTTTGCGAACCTTCCGACATACATCATCTGCAATATATTCCGCTTCTTCATAGGCATTGTCAAACTGTCTCAGATGAATTCTGCTTCCGCCGCTTTTTTCTGTCCAGAGTGCTTTGTCCTTTCGGCTCCTGTTATTCCGTATGACAGCATTGGCTGCATCCAGAATATTCTGTGTGGAACGGTAATTCTGTTCCAACTTAATCACTTCAGCCTCAGGAAAATATTTTTCGAAGTCCAGGATGTTGCGGATGTTGGCTCCGCGGAACTTATAAATGGACTGGTCGTCATCTCCCACAACGCAGAGGTTACGATACTTATTTGCCAACAGCCTAATCAGCTCAAACTGTGCCGTATTGGTGTCCTGATACTCATCCACCATAATATACTGAAAACGCTCCTGATAATTATCCAATACTTCCGGACAGCTTTGAAACAGTTCCACTGTCTTTACAATAATGTCATCAAAATCCAGTGCATTATTCTTTTTTAATGTTTCCTGATATTCCCTGTACACTTTTGCATAAATTGCTTTATTAAAGTCCTTTGCCGCATCCAGCTCGTATTCCCTGACACTTATCAGATTATCCTTGGCCGAAGAGATTGCGCTAAGCAATGCTCTTTCCTTATACATTTTGGTATCAATGCACATGCGTTTACAGATACCCTTCATGACTGTTTTCTGGTCATCCGTATCATAAATGGTAAACCCGTTTTCATAACCAAGTCTGTCAATATGGCGCCGCAGAATTCGGACACAGAGTGAATGGAAGGTGGAAACCCACACCTGATCTGCGCCAAAGCCTACCAGACTGTCCACTCTCTCCCGCATCTCCCCCGCAGCTTTATTTGTAAAGGTAATAGCCAGTATATTCCAGGGTTTTACACCCATTTCATCAATCAGGTAGGCTATTCTGTGGGTTAAGCATCTGGTTTTTCCGCTTCCGGCCCCGGCTAAAAGTAAGACCGGCCCTTCTGTCTGAAGTACAGCCTCCTTCTGCTCTTTATTTAAAGTGTCGTATATACTCACAAATTTTTCCTGCCTTTCCGTTTTTCACGCTGTTTCCGGCATTTTTTCTGCCGGTCTCTCATTCTACTTCATCCACATCGCTGAAATGCCATATTTTGATGCTGAATTCTACAATCGGCGTATCACAATACAAACATTTCTTTGCACCAAGCTTTGGCAGGGGTGCACCACAATTGGGGCAATTCATAGCCAGACCGGAATCGGCTTGATTTTCCACCACATCACGATCCTGTATGTAAATCATCTCCACGTTGTAACGGCTTTGTTCCAACTTATCCTTCTTGCCCGAAATAATCTGTCCGTCCCGTTCCTTATAATGATTATACTGTACGGACGATTGAAAAAGGATGCTGCATCTTCCCTTCATCTTTCGATAAGTTTTTATTTCAGTCCGATGAATCTGTATATTCCGGAAATGCTCTTCTGCGTTTTCATTGTCCAGAGCATTAATTTTCATATTCAGCTTTTCCCTGAGTTCACTGGTTGTACTCTCGGTAAGTTTTGACATACTTTTACTGTCTATCCCCTGTAAGAAGCCAACCAAAACATTTTCCGCACGATTCTTCATTTCCTCAAAGTGAAATTCCGGGAAATCCTGCAAAATCCGGGGAAGATATAAGCTTGTAGCTGCCGAAACGGATTTTGGCGTAATTTCCGCTTCTCTCTCCATTTTGTCAAAGCTTTCCGAAATGGTATCCGCACCGAAAGCCATCTTTGTAAAATTTCTTACTTTCTCTCTGATTCTGCGATAGGCAATAAACCCGCCGATGCCTACTGTAAGTGCCAGCACCAATATCACGATAGTACCAATCTGACCTGCTGTCATTTTATCTACCCCGTTCCCGCTATGCAGTACGCAATTTTGGTTTGAAACATAATCGCAGCAGCCCGTCTTGGGAGTTCCCAACGGCTGACTGCTGCGATAACTTATTTCCTCATAATTCTTCAACCTATACTAATTAAATACGGTCATTGTCGTCAAAAACATCTCCGCACTCAGGGCAGAACTTAGGAGGATGTGCAGGATCTTCGGGCTCCCAGCCACACTTATCGCACTTGTAAAGAGGAGCTCCTTCCGGCTTCTTCTTTCCGCATTCCTGACAGAATTTACCTGTATTAACATGTCCGCAGGAACAGGTCCATCCGGCATTTGCGGGCTTTGGTGCTCCACACTCCTCACAGAATTTTCCTCTGTTGTCTGCCTTTCCGCAGGAACAGGTCCAACCCAATATAGGTGCAGCACCGGAATTCTGCGTCTGTGGCATCTGCTGTACATTAGAAGCCTGCTGTCCGCCCATCATATTTGCCATTCCGTTGCCACCCATCATGTTGCTCATCATTCCCATAGCCATCATGTTCATAGCACCGCTCATGGGATTTCCGCCGTTCTCTCCGCCGCCGGACAAATCTGTATTCTCAATCATAGAAGCAAATGCTTCCGTCTTTCTGGCCGCCTGCATATCCGCGTTGCGCAACATAGCAGTATCCTGCCACTTCTGGAACCTTGCCTTGTCCTCAGCGGGCATATCCGAGGAGTTGATGGACATGCTGACCATCTGAATACCACGCAGTTCGGTCCATTTCTCCGTCAATGCCTCCGAAAGGAGCTTGCAGATTTCTTCTGAAAATCCGGGGATTTCATAAGGACGTACTCCCTGGGCGGAAATCTTAGCCAATGCCGGCTGCAGGGATGTCAGCAATTCGCTCTTTAAGGTTGTCAGCAAATCTGCTTTCTTATAGCTGTCGGTCACATTGCCGCAGACATTCGTATAAAACAGAATAGGGTCGACAATCTTAAAGGTATACTGTCCGTTTACCTTGACTGCGGTATCAAAATCGAAGCCGGTATTTCTATCCAATACACGGAACGGAATAGGTGTAGGCGTTCCGAAAAGGTTATTGATAATCTCCTTGGTGTTAAAGAAGTAAACTCTCTGGTCTTTCGCCGTGTTGCCGCCAAAAGTAAATCTCTTTCCCATGGTACCGAAGCTGCTCTTAATGCTCTCGCCAAGGTCGCCGTAGAAAAGGCTGGGTTCTGTAGAGTTGTCATATGTAAACTGTCCCGCCTCGGCACAGACATCCACAATTCCGCCCTGGTCTACAATAATCATACACTGTCCTTCATTGACAGCCACAACAGAACCGTTTGAAATAATATTATCCGATGCCTTTGTATTGCTGTTGCGTCCCTCGTTTACTTTCTTCTGTCCCTTTACCATCAACACATCGTTTGACAAAGAGTCACAATAAAAATACTCTCTCCACTGGTCAGCCAAAACAGTTGACAGCGCGTCTTTTGCTGCTTTAATTAATCCCATTTGCTCATCCTCCGATTTTTATACTAAAATCCTCTCACATTTTATCAAATTTTTTCTATACTCTCAACAGGTTTTATAAATATTCTTTACAAAACCCTTCGTTTAGCATAAACTGAAAGAGGATTTTGTTACAGCTACATTCTAAACTAAAGGAAGTAATTTGACATGGGAAAAAAAGCCACAAAAGCAGCCGATAATATGTACTATCTTGCACGTTGTGAAGCAGCAAAGACAAATGATGATTTTTCCAGCCGTGAAAAAGCTGCCGAAATCATCGGAATTGACAGAACAAGATTGGCCCGTATTGAACTTGATACAATCGCTCCGTACCCGGAGGAAGTATCAGCCATAGCGGATGCCTACAACGTTCCGGAGCTTTGTAATTCATATTGTGCCAGAGAATGCCCTATCGGTAAAAGCAGCGTCCATGAGGTTACCATTGACGATTTTGACCGACTTGCCTTAAAGGTGCTGGGTTCCCTGAAAGATATTGACTCGCTTCGTGCTTCCCTGATTGCCATTTCCGAAGATGGTGTCATCGAAGAGGATGAACGTCCCGCCTTTCAGGCAATTTTGGATTCCCTGGAAAAAATCAGCACCAACGCCAAAGCGCTTCAGCTCTGGGCAATCAAAAATATCCGGATAAAGTAAAGAAAAAGCGGTGAGCCTGTTACGTCCTCTGTAACATTGTGTGCTCAGCCGCTTTCTCTGTCACAAACTGCTTTCTCTTTTTTATTTATCTGATTTCTATTCTTATCTGCTTTCCTTATTTCTGCTCCGCCGCTTTCTGAGCAAATTCCGTCGTCACCAAATCCTCATATAGGACTCTTTCCTTCAGAACTCCCGCATCCGCAAGAATATTCTGTAATAAATCAAAGGAATCCTTCTCAAATATCAGATTGTTTTTCCAAGTATCCTGGTTGTAATAGCGTTCCACAATTTTTGTCAAAGTCTCCATATCCGTCTCCGGGAACTGCGGTGCAATCACCTTGGCAATCTCCTCCGGGCTGTGACTCTGTACATAATCCATTCCTTTTTGCAAAGCATCGGTAAATGCCTGAATAATATCACCATGCTCCTCCAGATAACTTTTCTTCGCCGAAAACGAAGTATAAGGTACATAACCGGAGTCCTCTCCCAGGGAAGCTACCACATATCCCTCACCTTTCTGCTCAAGCATAGTGGCATGAGGTTCAAATTCCACGGTAAAATCAGCGTCTCCGCCTGAAAAAGCTGCGGCGGTGGAACCAAAGTCAACACTCTGGTCAATTCTCACTTCGGTTTTAGGGTCAATTCCGTTTTTCTCCAGAATATACTCAAAAACCATCTCCGGCATTCCGCCTGCTCTTCCGCCCAGAACATCCTTACCTACCAGCATATCCCAGGAGAACTCCTCCAACGGCTCTCTCGACACCAGGAAATTTCCTGCGCGCTGTGTCAACTGCGCAAAATTTACTACATAATCCTGTGTTCCGCCCGCATAGGTGTATACTGTGCTCTCACTTCCCATAAACCCGATATCCGCTTCTCCGGTCAACACTGCCGTCATGGTTTTATCCGCCCCAAAACCCGTAACCAGCTCCAGTTCAATACCTTCTTCTGTAAAATAGCCTTCTTCAATTGCTACATACATGGGTGCATAGAAGATAGAATGTGCAACTTCGTTCAGCACAATCTTCGTCTTTCCGTCTGCTGTTGAAGCACCCTCTGCACCACAGCCTGTCATGGACAGCATGCCCACTGCAACAGCCAGACAGATTACACCCACCACTTTCATTATCCGCTCTTTCATAAAAATCCTCCTTTTTTCATGATGCTCTATCTTATGCTGCATCGAAAAAAAGGTTACAAAAAACGGCTGCGCGTGGAAGCAGCCGTTTTGACAACTATTAAAGATTTGCTTTAATTTTCTCAATCATCTCATCATACTCCGCGTCGGTGAGATAGGTCTTGCCGGGATTCATCTGAAAGGTTCCTCCCCACTCATCTCCGCCTTTATATTTGGGACAGAGATGCATGTGCAGATGACAACCTGTATCGCCGTATGCTCCGTAATTCAGCTTGTCCGGGTGGAAAGCCGCATGGATAGCTCTCGCTGCATGGGCTACATCCTCCATAAACAGATTTCGCTCCTCATCAGATATATCAATCATTTCACTTACATGATCTTTGTATGCCACAATGCATCTGCCGGGCTTGCTCTGTTCCTTGAACAAAATCAGGCTGCTGACCTGAAGATCACAGATAAAAATTCCGAACTTGTCCAGCAGTTCCCCTCTCATGCAATATCCACAGTTTACATCCTTCATCTTTTTCACCGCGCTATTCCGCATCGGATTTCTCCGCTTTGTGCGCCTTCTCCTTCCTTTTTCCTTCCGCCTTTTCTTCGGCGACATGTTCCTTCTGTTCTGCAGACAGCTCATCCACCATCTTTTCAATCATCAGCTTTTTAACATATACATCAAAGCTCAGCGTACAGATGAACGCAAATTTCTTTAAAAAATCCCTGCTCTCCTCCGGGGCATCTTCGAAGGTTTCACCGGCAATTCTGAATTTCTCCGTCACATCCGCCTTCAGTGTTTCTATCTGCTGCTTCTCCAATCCGAAAGCTTCCCTGTAAATATCCTGCAGATTAAACTCCGTGGTATTTCCGAAAAAGCGCTCCGTAATTGGCTTTAACAAAGTCTGAATATCATTGATGGACAAAATTCCCTTATAATAATAAATAAATATCAGCAGTAAAACATGCTCTTTGGAATACTTCTTCTTTACCGGAGGGGGCAGTAAATCATTTTTTGCATAGTTATTAATCATTGTCTTCGTCAGGATTTTATCCTCTCCCGGATACCGTGCCGTAGAACGAAGTTTACTGTCCATAAAAGTAGTAACCTGATCCATATATAAATCTATATTCGGAATGTCCTCGGGGCTTACATATTCTATTCTGTCAAGACTGGACAGTATACTGTTCAGTAAATCGTCATTATCAATGGTCATTTTTATTCCCTCACTTCCCCTTGTTCGGAAAACTGTTTTTTCACTGCATTTATTATATAGTATTCAAAATTACATGACAACTGTTTCTTTTCAGAAAGATATCGCTATTTTTCTTTTGTCCCTTTACTTTACAACTTTAATATGGTAAAATTGAAATAGTTGAGCTGTAAAGTTTTACAGTGCAAAAGTAATTGGTGAGGTGCTTAAAATGAATAAAAAGATAAGAAATGAAGCAGTGGATTCTCTGTTTGATGCCATTCTCTGTCTGAAGGGCCGGGAAGAGTGTTACAGTTTTTTTGAAGATCTCTGTACAGTAAACGAGTTGCTCTCCCTTTCCCAGCGTTTTGAAGTGGCCGCTATGCTGAAAAGCCATAAAACATATCTGGAAATTGCGGAGAAAACCGGAGCTTCCACCGCAACCATCAGCCGTGTCAACCGCTCTCTCAATTACGGGAACGATGGCTATGACATGGTATTTGGGCGCATGGGGAATAATACTCCCGAATAAAAGCACGCTTTCTGCGTACTGCCTGAAAAAAGTCGGCATTGCATGCCGACTTTTTGATTTCTCTATATTGTATTCTGTTCGCTTTCAGTATTCTGCGGCTCCGAAGAGATTTCTTCTCTGCTGGCCTCTTCCACTTCCTTCAAGGCTTCCTGAATAGCTGCCTTGGCGGACTTTTTACCTGCTCTCACAGCTTTCGCCGCGGGCTTTTGTCTCTTTCCGGGAACCTCCTGATTCATATCGCACTTTCCCTGGAAAACCGCCTTCTCATCAATTACTATTACAGCCGTAGAAATATCGCCGATTACCTTTGCAGTGGCTGTCAGCTCTGCTCTTTCCGGTGCAGTTACATTGCCGATGACCTCTCCGCCGATGATAACAGCTTTCGCAGAAACATCACCGTCCACACTGCCTGTCACTCCGATAATCAAAGCTTCGCTCACAGTTACATTTCCCTTGATGATTCCGTCGATTCTGGCAGAACCCTGAGCTGAAAAATCACCTGCGCATTCAGCGTTCTTTCCAATAATTGTCGTCATTCTGATTTGCTTGTTTGCTCTCATAACATTCTCCTTCACTTCCGCCGCAACAGCGGTACAACTCGAATCAGGCTGCCATCCTATCCACTGATAGTCAGCATCTCCATGGGATTAATGTAGACACCATCCTTCAGCATCTGATAACCCAGCTTACTGTTCTCTTCACCAACCAAAAACAGTGTCGTTCCCTGCGTTACCGTCTCACCCTGTTTTACCTTGATTTCACCTGAGTTTCTGTAAATTGTCACATATCCGTTGCCGTGATCCACCCAGATATTGTGGCCGTACTCACTGTCGTCATTTACTGCCGTCACTGTTCCTGCCGCTGTAGCCACAACCATTGCCCCGTCAGTTGCAGTAAAGATGCACATGGGATTTCCCTCAGTCACTTCCTCCATGGTTGCAGAACCCGTCAAAGGGAATTCTGTCGGTGTCGTCTGTTTCTGCAACTGTTCTGAAAGCTCATTTTCATTTTGTGTTTTCTGATTAATTGTATCACTCAGAATTTGTATAGTTTCGTTCAGGGAATCCACCTCATTTTCAAGAGCTGCCTTCTCCTGCTCCAAACTTTCGACCTGTTCCAGCCATACCTTTATTTCCCGGTTTTTTTCCGCAAGAACATCCTGTTCAAAATAGACAAAACCGATTCCCGCACCTATGACAATACAGAGGAGCAATACTGTCACTCTAAACAACCAGGGATGATATCGATACTGTTCAATTCCGGTATCCACCGAATCCGATGCCAGAATCATCATCTGATGCTTTTTACGCTTATGCCGTTGTCGTCCCATATAAGAGTCACCTCCGGTAAAACACGAATATAAGTATTTTACCATAGGCAATACATAACATCAATTGCAATTTAACATTTTTGTAACATTTTCCCAAGAAAGCCTTTAAGTTTTCATATATTCCACCTGAATATTTGTTTAACTTTTGTCCATATTGCACAATTCAAGTACCTTTTTCCACTCCAATTTGCCTCCAAACAAATCCAGTGCACTACCTACTGTAACATTCAGACGATTATTTCCCAACTCCTTTAAAATCTTTAAGTCTTCATAACTATGAACACCGCCGGCATATGTTACCGGCAGCTTTCCCCATGCACCCAAAAGACCAGCAAGCTCTGTTTCAATACCGTTTGCTTTTCCTTCCACATCAACTGCATGCACCAGAAATTCGTCGCAATAGGCCGACAACCGCTCCAAAAGTGCCTCATCTACCTGTTCTTCCGTCACCTTCTGCCATCTGTCTGTAACAATTCTATATCCCAGTTCCGTCTTTTTACAGCTTAAATCAAGCACAAGCCTGTCCTTTCCAACTGCTTTCACAAGTTCCTTCAACCTGTCATAAAAAATATGTCCGTCACGAAAAACATAGGAAGTAACAATAACGTGAGATGCACCTGCCTCTAAAAACTCCTGCGCATTTTCTGCCGTGATTCCGCCCCCTATCTGCATTCCTCCGGGGAATGTCTTCAAAGCAAGCAGTGCCTGCTCTTTTGTCTGTTCATAATATTCGCTTCCGACAGGGTTTAAAAGAATGATATGCCCTCCCCGAATTCCCGCATTCCGATAAAGTCTTGCAAAAAATGCAGCATCCTGTTCCGACACAAAATTTTCTCTGGCCAGATTTCCTGCATCCCTGAGACTTCCTCCCACAATCTGTTTCACTTTACCGTTATGGATATCAATACATGGTCTGAATTCCATTTTTAAGCCTCTTTTCATCTGTTTTTTATTCTTTGAATATTTTTTTCTTTTCTTCACATACTATTCGCAAATCAACCATTCCGCATGACGCAATGGTAGGATTTGAAAGCTTATCTTATATCAAAACGGAGGAAACTATGAAAAAAAATAAGCGATTGGCAGGAGCAAAAAAGCTTCTTGCATTAGGTTTGGTACTTGTTTACATGTGTATGGCAACAGCATGTAACAATGACGGCACAGGCCAGAACAATTCCGGCAGTATGGCCGGAAGCGGCGCCCAAAATGAGTCCGGTACAACAAACGGGAACACCGGAAATACGGGGAATACCGGAAACAATAACGCTGTTGCAGACGACCATGTCAATAACGGCGGTTCTGTTCTGGATGATGCAGGCGACACTATCGGTAACATCGTTGACGATGCAGCCAACGGCGTAAGTGACCTGACCGATGACCTGATCGGAGACGGTGTAAATAACAACGGCACCGGTAATAATACTACCAACGGTACAGGCACAACCAACGGTACAGGCACAACCGGTACTACCGGAACCAACGGCACTACGGGAACAGCCGTTCATTGATACAACAGTTCTTATTTGAAAAGGCAGTCCTCATGAAAGGACTGCCTCTATCACGTTGCTCATATCATACATACCTGCCGGTTTACCCGAGAGAAACTTTGCCGCCTGAATGGCTCCTTTGCCAAACACCGCTTTGGAGTAAGCTGTATGGGAAAAAGTTATCACCTCATCGGAACCCGCAAAGATGACATCATGGTCGCCGACAATGGTTCCGCCCCTCACAGCGCTGATACCGATTTCTTTTCGCGGTCTCTTTTCTCTTCTGGAGCTTCTGTCATATACATATTCATACTCATTACCCAGCTCTTCGTTGATGGAATCTGCCAGGGCAAGAGCTGTTCCGCTGGGAGCATCCACCTTCTGGTTATGGTGCTTTTCAACAATTTCAATATCAAAGCCTGCAGGTGCAAGAACATCTGCAGCTTTCTTTAGAAGCTTCAACATCAGGTTGATTCCCAACGACATATTGGCCGACTTCAAAACAGCAACACTTTCGGAAGCCTCTTTCACTTTCTGAAGCTGCTCCTCACTCAAACCGGTAGTACATAGCACGCAGGGCAGCTTCTTTTCCGCACAATAATCCAAAAGCGCATCTACTGCTGCGGCTGTGGAAAAATCAATGATACAATCTGCCTCCACGTTACAATCTCTGATATCTTTAAATACGGGATAGGGATTATGGCCATCATCGAACGCATCCACTCCCGCCACCAACTCAGCTTCGGCATCTCCTGCCAGCAGTCCGCTGATAACCTGCCCCATTTTACCGTTACAACCGTGCATAATGATTCTTGTCATATATATCCTTGCCTTTCTCACATGAGCCTGTCAAGCGGGCATCCGGCTCAAAGTATCTCGTCTTACAGAATTCCGTAAACTTTCATCGCTTTCTCCAGGCGCTCTGCGTTGGCCGGTTCCATCTCGGTCAGCGGCATTCTCAGAGCCCCCGCGTTCATACCCATCAGGTTAAGTGCTTTCTTAACGGGAATGGGATTTACCTCGCAGAACAATGCATTGCACAAATCCAAAGCCTTCAGTTGCAGTCTGCAGCTCTCCTTTACATTACCGTCTAAATAATTTTGACAGATTGCATGTGTCTGTGCAGGCGCAACATTTGACAGAACAGAGATAACTCCCAGTCCGCCAAGCGACATAATAGGCACAATCTGGTCATCATTACCGGAATAAATATCAACCTTTCCGTCGGCGATTGCTGCAAGATGAGCAATCTGGCTGATATTCCCGCTGGCTTCCTTTACACCAACAATATTCTCCACATCCCTGCAAAGTCTGACCACCGTCTCAGGCAGAATATTGCATCCGGTTCTGCTGGGTACATTATACAACAGGCAGGGAATCTTCACGGAATCAGCTACTGCCTTAAAATGTGCATATAATCCGTTCTGAGTTGCTTTATTATAGTAAGGACTCACCAACAGAAGTCCGTCAACGCCCATTTTCTCTGCTTCTGTAGACAAATAAATTGCTGTTTCTGTACAATTGGAACCTGTTCCCGCAATTACAGGAATTCTTCCGGCAACTACTTTCGTGCAATATCGAATCACGTCCAAGTGCTCCTCGTGGCTCAGCGTAGAAGATTCACCTGTGGTCCCGCAGACAATAATCGCATCCGTTCCGTTTGCTATCTGAAACTCCAGAAGCTTTTCAAACTGTTCATAATTAACTGTTCCATCCTCATGCATGGGTGTAACAATTGCTACACCTGCTCCTTTAAAAATTGCCATTTTTCTTCCTCCGTTCCTATATTGTGTATATGGCTCTATTCCCAGACTTTAAATTTCACTGTCTCAATTTTGGAAACCTCATCCGCCAGCACACAAATTTCATCGCTCAGTTTAATACCCGTGAGAATCACACTGGTATCCTCACGACATTCCAGCATTGCCTTCAAATCCGCCACAGACACGATTTCCTTTTCTACGAGTCCCAGGACTTCATCCAGAATCAGCAAATCACACTCCCCTGTGGCAAGTACCTTTCTGGCAAAATTCATACCGTTACGAATATTACTGATTTCTTCAGCTTTTTTCTCCTCCGGCAATTCTTCAAAATTCTCATCCGATTTTTCAAAGCGAAACAGCTTGATTTCCGGCTCCATCCTCCGCAGAAATTCGGAGTCCTCCAAGCCTTTTCCCTTCAGGAACTGGATAATCACAACATGTTTTCCTTCCACCGCTGCCTGAACGGCTCTGCCGATAGCTGCCGGTGATTTACCCCTTCCGTCACCCGAATAGATATATATCAACCCTTTTGCCATTACGCACCTCGCATTCTTCCTGCGTCATTATTACGAATAAGAATATCACACTTTTCGGAATTTGGCAATTACAGAGTCAGTTTTCTTCTTCCATCAGCTCCAATTTGCTAACGGACACCTCAAATGCTACCCTTTTTTCAACATTTTCTTCATCCAGCTTTTTCATGTATTCACGACTCTGGATTCTTCCCCATACCGCACAGCGCTCGCCGACTTTAAAGTTATTTGCATATCTGGCATTCCTTCCCCAACAGATGCAGGGAATGTAATCCGACTTTCCGTAAGGACGGTTTACAGCCAACAGCAAATCCGCAATTTCTCTTCCCAAAGGAGTCTTTCGGTAAATAGGTTCCTTACAAATATATCCGTCCAAAAAGATTTGATTCGTCTTGGAGCTTTCCTCCATCTCTTCTATAAAGCTGATTTCCCTGGCAAATACAGAAAGAACCAGCCTGTTTCTGCGCTCTTCGTGACGGTTATATGAACGGAACTGTCCGTTGATACATATCAGCTCACCTATGTAATCCGCATTTACATCAATCAGCCGTTCAGACACCATGACAGGAATAATGTCATAGCTTTCGCTGAGGCGCTTGCATTTGACATCTACCATATAGAATCCTTCCCCGAATATTTCGTGGCTGTAGGAAAAGCCGCTTACAATTTCCCCCATCACCGTTACCTGATTGTTTTCAATTACCTTATCTGTCATTTTCGTTCTCCCTTCTTACTTTTAAGACTTTTTCCGGTAACGTCCCCGCAAGGCTTTCCTCCTTCGGTTGACACTACTATTTATACAATAAATTGCGCTGATTTAGTACTGTTTTTCATCGCGTTATTCCGCGCTTTTTCGTATTATAAGAGCATTTTGACCATAAAATAATGTCAGATGTGCGTGAATGCTTGCACCTGTCAAAAAAAAGTGCTATACTATTTCAGTTTGAAATTCAGTGTATTTTTTTGTCATTGTCCAAAAGCTCTTTGTATTCATCGTTTTCGGACAGGAGGTATATATGAAGCAAAAGAGAGAAGACGTAAGAAACGTTGCAATTATTGCTCACGTAGACCATGGTAAAACCACCCTGGTAGACGAGCTGTTAAAACAGAGCGGTGTATTTCGTGAAGGTCAGGAAGTCGCGGAACGCGTTATGGACTCCAACGATATTGAACGCGAACGCGGTATCACCATCCTTTCCAAAAACACTGCCGTTATGTACAAAAATACAAAAATCAATATTATCGACACCCCCGGCCATGCTGATTTCGGCGGCGAAGTGGAGCGTGTACTGAAAATGGTAAACGGTGTTATTCTGGTTGTTGACGCCTTTGAAGGAGCCATGCCCCAGACAAAATTTGTTCTCAGAAAGGCTCTGGAGCTGAAGCTTCCCGTCATTGTGTGCATCAACAAAATTGATCGTCCCGAGGCAAGACCTGACGAAGTGGTCGATGAAGTTCTGGAACTTTTTCTGGAACTGGATGCAGATGATTCCCAGTTGGACTGCCCTTTTGTATATGCTTCTGCAAAAGCAGGTATCGCTTCCATGAATTCCAATGAACCCGGAACCAGTATGGAACCCCTTTTTGAAACAATTATCAATTATATACCCGCTCCCGAGGGAGACCCGGATGCAGGTACTCAGGTACTGATCAGCACCATCGATTACAATGACTATGTAGGACGTATCGGTGTGGGAAAAGTTGACAACGGTATCATCAAGGTCAATCAGGAGGTTGTCATCTGCAACCATCATGAACCGGACAAGCAGATTAAAGTTAAAGTCAGCAAATTGTATGAATTTGACGGATTGAATAAGGTGGAAGTCAAAGAAGCAGGAATCGGTTCCATCGTAGCCATCTCCGGTATTGCAGATATTCACATCGGCGACACTCTCTGTTCCCCGGACAATGTGGTTCCCATTCCTTTCCAGAAAATCAGCGAGCCCACCATTGCCATGCAGTTTATGGTAAATGATTCTCCTCTTGCCGGACAGGAAGGCAAGTATGTTACCAGCCGACATATCCGCGACAGATTGTTTAAAGAGCTTAACACAGATGTCTCTCTCCGTGTAGAGGAAACAGATACGACGGAATGTTTCAAGGTATCGGGACGAGGCGAACTTCATCTGTCCGTACTGATTGAAAACATGCGCCGTGAGGGCTATGAATTTGCCGTCAGCAAAGCCGAAGTGCTCTATCACACCGACGAGAACGGCAAACGCACCGAACCTATGGAACTGGCATATATTGATGTACCCAATGAGTTTGCGGGAGCAGTTATTGAGAAGCTTGGACAGCGGAAAGGTGAACTGAGAAACATGGGAACGCTCTCCGGCGGAACCTATACCCGCCTGGAGTTCTCCATTCCCGCAAGAGGCCTGATTGGCTACAGGGGTGAGTTTATGACCGACACCAAGGGAAACGGTATTATGAATACTGTCTTTGACGGTTATGCCCCCTACAAGGGTGATATTCAATACAGGAAACAAGGCTCCCTGATTGCCTTTGAAGCAGGTGAAGCTGTCACCTACGGACTGTATAATGCTCAGGAAAGAGGTGCTCTCTTTATTGGGCCCGGGGAAAAGGTGTATGCCGGTATGGTCATCGGTCAGACCGGAAAGAGTGAGGATATCGAAGTCAATGTCTGCAAGAAAAAGCAGTTGACCAACACTCGTTCTTCCAGTGCGGACGAAGCTCTCCGCCTGACTCCTCCCAGAATTCTTTCTCTGGAACAGGCTCTGGATTTTATCGATACCGACGAACTTCTGGAGGTGACACCAACCAGTCTTCGTATTCGCAAAAAGATTTTGGATCCGCTCATGAGAAAGCGTGCTTCCATCAGAAAATAGCAAAAAGTAAGCCCCGAACATCATTATTCTGATGACATTCGGGGCTGTCTTTTACGATTACCGTTCTATTTCAATATGCACTCTGGTTCCCTTTCCGGACTCGCTCTCTATCTGTATTGCTGCTCCCATCATTGTTTTCAGCCTGTTACAGATAGCGCTCATTCCCATATAAGAATCGTCTTCCAGCGTTATCCCAATCTCCGGTTTGTTCTCAAGTTTTTCCTGTTCGGCACTCCGGATATTCATCTGAAAACCAATACCGTCATCCTCTACCTCAATAATCGTGGCAAATCCCTGTTTGTATGTCCTTACAGTTACGGTTCCCACTCCTTTATCCATTCTCCATGTATTTTTTACCGCATTTACTACAATGGGTTCTATGGTAAGCGGAGGAATTTTAAAATCCGTTGTCTCGATTTCATATACTGCCCTGATTCTTCGCTCAGACAGTTTCTCCTGAATATTCAAATAATCCTTAATCTGTTCAAGCTCCCTGGAGAAGGGAATCAGTCCTTCATCCTGAAGGACCTGTAAATCCGCACGCAAAAACCGGCTGAAATCATCCAATATACTGCATGCTGTTTCCGAGTCGGTACCAATCTTCTGTTTAATTGTTCCCAGCGTATGGAAAATAAAATTCGGTTGCAGCTGACTCAATGTTGATTTCAGCAGTATTTCTCTCTTATCCGCTTCCTGTTTCAGAAATTCCAATTTTTTAACTTCACGCCTGTACAGTTCTTCCATTCCGACAAACACCATACATACCACAATTCCATACCGAAGCAGTGAGGCTGTAGGCATCTTGGTAAAATAAAACTGAATCATTTCCAGTAGTGACAAAATCAGCAATATCGCAAATCCGGCGCATCCTACCTTTTTCCCTTCCATCTTGCCCCGTTTATAGGAAGAGATTACATCGTAACCTATGGTAAGCACAATATTTGCCATGAGCAAATAACTTATCCAGGCAATATCATGAAGTTCTGCGGCGCCTGCTGCAACCATACATACGTTAAATAATATATTTAGCCCTGAGACTGCAGCAATAATTTTGTATTTGCGCTTTTTACCTTCAAAGTACTCACCCAGAAACAGGCAGAGAGAAATAGGTGTCAAAAACCAGAACAGCCAGGCAAGTATCGTCACCTGCAATTCCGTATAATACTTTATCTCAATATTTACGGTTCCGAACCGTAACAGATTTCCCAAGCAGAAAAGAAGGCAGCCCAGATATGTAACCATAGCTGCATTCTCCCGCAGGCACAAAAGATAAACGCCGTAGACAAAAAAAATCATCCCGAACAAGGTCATCAGTGTATCAATAAAATTATTAAACTGATACCGGCTCTGATTCATATAGGTAATCGGCACTTCCGAATCTGCCATATAAATTTGATTCAAAGTTCCCCCATAGTTATGATAAGGACTGGATATTGCAATTGCGATTATCTCTGTTCCTTCCGGAATCTTCACATAGTTGTATCCGCTCAACGGAAGCCTATCGTTTTTTAAGCTCTTAATGGTAGGTCTTTCGTAAATCAATGTACCGTCCGCGTATACTGAAAAATACTCATTAAAGCTGGATGCATATAGCAGGCGCCCCCAATTCTCCGGTTTAATTTCGTGATAAAAGACACTCTTCTCCCCTGCCTTTGCACTCTTGATAGAGGGAAGTTGCACCTCAATCTTATGGTCATCCTCCAAAACATACCAGCCCTTTGTATAAAGCTCAATTCCGTCAATATTGCCTGAGCTGGTCTGCCATGCCGCACATACCTTGGGAATAAAAATCACTATCAATAAAGCAACCGCTGTAATACATGCTATGACTTTCGCCTTTTTAACACTATGCATCTGCATTCGCCCCATACCTTTGTATAGTATAATTGATAATTTATAATAATTGATTATACAAAATATCGTCCGCTATTTCAATCCCCTTGTGAGTCAAGGGGGATGAGTCAAGGGGGACAGGTTCCTTGACTCACAACAGTTTTTACAAATCAGCATGGGATTTTCCGAGTTGGGCAGACAGTATTCGACTGCTTTACAATAGGACTTCCCGGGCAGCATCCGCAGAGTCCTCGTCCAAGCCACTTCGAAAAAGCTTACGCTTTTCCTCAGTGTTTGGCTTTCGCCAAATTGTCCACTCGCAAAAATGAGGCTCATACAAGCAAGCTTGTATCGCCTCATTTTACTCCTGTACAGCTTGGACTCATTGCTCCAACATGTTTTCAATAAATATACCGTACCCTCTGGTACTGTCCTGGACCAGGACGTGGGTAACGGCACCGATAAATTTGCCGTTCTGAACAATCGGACTTCCGCTCATTCCCTGAACAATGCCTCCTGTGATTTCAAGGAGCTGACTGTCTGTCACCTTCAGTTCAATACCGCGGTTGACATTATCGTGATCCAGATGTACATCCGTTATCTCCACATCATAATACTTCGCGGTACCGTCCACAGAGCAGAGTATCTGTGCCGGTCCTTTCTCAATCTCCTGCTTTAGTCCGATGGGAAATGACTCCCTCACACCCATGGAAAGCCCCTTGGAATTACAGGTTCCGAAAATACCCCGACTGCTGTTTTCGGTAATTTCTCCGAGAATATGATTGTCGGAATAAACAATCATTCCGGTCATTTCACCCGGGTTCCCCACAGTTCCTTTTCTGATATCCACAATACTCGTCTCGTAAAGAGTACCACCTTCCATATGCATCAGTGTGCTGGTATCCACATCATTAATGCCATGTCCCAAGGCTCCGAAGTTTCCCTGACTGTCGATGTAAGTCATGGTACCTACTCCCTGTGCATTGTCCCTGACCCATACTCCCATCTTGTAGGTCCCACCTGCATCCTTCTGCGGCTTCACCTGCAAATCCATGATTTCCCCATCTCTCTCCACTGTCAGAGTTACCGAACTTCCTCCGCAATTCTCTACTTTTTTAATCAATTCATCTTTGCTGTCAACTTCGACTCCGTCTATCTTGCGAATATAATCACCGGATTTCACTATATTTTTCCCCGGCGAATAACTCACCCCGTCCATTCCCTGAAAATCCCCGGTACCTACTACAAGTATACCGTCGGTTTTCACATAGATGCCAATGGGTTCTCCCACAGGGATAAGCTCCCGGTCTTCAATCACACGGATTCCAACCTGTTTAAAGGGCAGAAAACCAAACAATTTTACCTGCATTTGATAGGAGGATTCCGATGCCATCTTCATGGTAACGGTTCTGCTTAGGTCAATATTCACAGCCCCATCGGGAATATTACTGTGTCCCTGCTCACTGACACTGATAATTTCCGCTCTGGCGGGAACGCCGAAACGGAATGATTCTTCCTCCCCTGCACGGACATTAATGACAGAAGGGACACTACTGTCAATATCATAGTAAATCATACCGGTCAGCACCGCACAACTGATGATAAGTACCAGCATCAGACAGGCCCGGTATATCTTCATCCGTTTCACCTTGGCTCTCCAGTTCTGTAAAAATACCACCATATTCTCTCCCGCCTGTTCCTGAATTCTCCTGTTTTCTTCTCTGTCCCTTCTCATCCACACACACTCCCACATTTATACAATAAAAAAAGACCCTTTCAGGTCTTTTTTGTTTTCATGGCTAGTATGTGAAGATTTTTACTTTTTCATTCGCAGACATCCATCTCCTGCTATCCTTTATGCGCCACAGCTTGCGCCCGCATCTCCCTTGCATTGGACAGCGCTGCTTCCGTCAGCGCATCACTTCCCAACAGCCTTGCAAGTTCGCCCAAACTTTCCTCCTTCTTCAGCACCCGAATGTCCGTAATCGTATTGTCCTGTACGCTACTCTTCTCAATGCAGAAGTGTCTGTCAGCCATGGCGGCAATCTGTGGCAGATGAGTAATACAAATTACCTGATGGGAATGAGCCAGCGTATCCAGCTGTTCCGACACACGCCATGCCGTCCTGCCGCTGATTCCCGCATCAATCTCATCAAAAATCAAAGTATCTATATCATCTCTGCCTGCCAGCACAGTCTTAATTGCCAGCATCACTCGTGACAACTCACCTCCGCTGGCCACCTGGCTCAACGGTTTGAGCGGTTCTCCTGGATTTGTGGAAATCAAGAATTCGACCTCATCCCATCCATTTGCCGTCACATTCTGACTTTGTCTCACAGCAATCTCAAATTCCACGGTCAAAAAATTCAAATGTACCAGTGCATCCTTTAGCTGTTGCTCCAGTACTGTCGCATTTCTTTTCCTGATATCGGACAGTTTCTCACAGGCAGAATACAGCTTCTTCTCTGCCTCTTTCAAATCGTCCTCCAGCTTTTTCAGATAGACATCATAATCTGCCAGTCTTTCCAGATATTCCTTTTTTTCTTCCCCGTATTGGATTACGTTTTCTATGGTATTCCCATATTTTCCCTTTAAATGATTTAATGTATTCAGGCGTTCCTCGACAGCCCCAAAATCTTCTTCGTCAAACTCGCAGTCTGCCATATATTCCGCCACATCACGATTATAATCCGCCAACAGATTATCAATCTCGGAAAGCTGTCCTTCCAATTCTCCCAATCTGGAATCGTAACCGGAAATACTCCTGATGGCTCTCAACGCTCTGCTGAGTGCACTGCCTGCGCCGCCCTCGTCATCGTTTCCCGTAAACTGTCTGCTCTCGGACAGGTTCTCCAGAATCCGTTTACTGTTGGTCATCAGCCGATATTTTTGTTCCAGTTGGTCATCCTCTCCGGGTATGAGCTTTGCAGCTTCAATTTCACGATACTCAAACTCTGCCAAAGCCTGCTCTCTGGCTCTGGTTTCCTCGTCCATAGACTCCTCTTCCAGCGTCTTTCTCAGTTCTCTGCATTTTGTGTATTCTGTCGCAACATCCTTCGCTGCTTCCTCGTACACACTACCGCAAAAGGCATCCAGAATCTCCATATGCTTTTTCTTTTTCAAAAGAGATTGGTGTTCATGCTGACCATGAATATCAATCAGCACCTCCGCCAAATCTTTTACCTGCTTTGCCGTCACAGTCTCGCCGTTGATTTTGCAGACACTTTTTCCTACCTGCATTTTCCGGCTGATAATCACCGTGTCATCCTCCGTGGTTTCCAGTTCCAGTTGTTCCAGCTTCTTGCGAACCCTCTCACTGTCTCCCGAAAACACCAGTTCCACCAGGGCACTCTCTGCACCGGTACGTAGCATTTCCTTCTCAAATTTACCTCCGAGTGCTAAATTGATACTTCCAATCAACAAAGATTTTCCCGCACCGGTTTCACCGGTCAGAATATTCAGTCCTCTGCCGAACTCAACCTCTGTCTCCTCAATCAGCGCCAGGTTTTTCACATGTAAACTTTGCAGCATTTCTCCTCACATTCCGCCGCCCCCGCGACACATCTTATGATTTTATCAGGCTATGTAGCTTTTCTGTCAACTCCTGCGTTTCCTCCACAGTACGCACGGCCAGAAAAATCGTATCATCTCCCGCAATACACCCGACAATCTCCTGAAATTTCATGGCATCCAAAGCCGTAGCCACCGCCATGGCCATACCGGACACTGTCTTCATAACCAGAATATTCTGTGCCATATCCATAGAAATAAATCCGTCCCTGAGCACACGAATATATTTATCTTCCATATGTCCGTCATCCTGCTTCAGAATGACATATTTTTGCTTTCCTCCTGTTGTTGGAACCTTTGTCAGCTTCAGCTCCCGGATATCCCTTGAAACAGTGGCCTGGGTCACCGCGAAACCGGCTTCTCGCAGTTTTGCAGCCAGTTCCTCCTGGGTTTCTACATCATAGTTCTGAATAATTTCAATCAGTTTTCCGTGTCTGTTCTTTTTCATATATCCCTTCCTCAATACGACTTGTGTCCTATGTATTTCCCATAGCTTCACATCCAAGGCAAAACATGTCATCTATCTTTGTGAGACTATTTCGAGCATTCGGCGCTTAGCAAGGTATTCTGAACTGTTATTGGGACATCTTTTTATGCAGTACTTCAAGGAAGCTGACCTGATTCAGCTGTATAAACTCTGTCATCTTCTCTGATTTCACGATACGCAGTCTGTCACCGCTGCTGAGCGGAACCGTATGGCTTCCGTCAAAACTTGCCTCAACTGTCTGAATCTTCTCCTCGTTTCCCCCGGGAATTTCTATCTCTATCACATCCTCCGGAGAGAGTATGATACTTCTCTGGTTCAGTGTATGAGGGCAAATCGGCGTCAACATAATCAACCGGGCTCCCGGCTCAATTAATGGACCTCCGGCTGACAGGTTGTATCCTGTTGAACCTGTGGGTGTAGTCACAATCATGCCGTCTGCACTGTAATCATTCAGGAACTGTCCGTTGACATAAATATTAAACCGGATAATCTGAAGAGAGCCGCTTCTGGAAATAACGATATCGTTTAGAGCCCAGCCCTCTTCTGTTCGTCCGTCTCCCAGATAAGCCTTTCCGTTGAGCATCATTCTGCTCTCCTTCTCGTAGTCCCCCGCAATGAGACGTTCCAATGACTCTTCAAGATTCGTAAGTTCTATTTCCGTCATATACCCCAGTGTGCCCAGATTGACACCGATTATGGGAATGTTCATTTTTACGGTTTCCCTTGCTGCCCGAAGCACCGTGCCGTCACCCCCCAGCACAATCATGCAGTCTGCCTCCGTCTCTTCCCAGTCGCTTTCCTCCAGTTTTACGGAAACTCTTTGTCCTCTTTCCTCCAGATAGGCGCGAATACGATCTGTGGTTGCCATATCTTTGTCTTTATGCCTGTTTGTATAAATCAGAAAATGCTTCATAGACTCTCCTTAAAGGGAGTGGGAATTTTCCACTGTCTCCCTGATGATTTTCTGCCATTCTTCTGTATGGGACAAACCTGTACCGGCTTCTGTGATTTCCTTCAACAAGGCTTCGCCCTCCTGCTCGGAAAGCTGCCTTATCGCCTCTTCCGGTTCCCGCTCCTTCTTCAGATGCACCAGATATTCGATATTCCCCTCCGGGCCCTTAATGGGTGAGTATTCCAGATGAAGAACAGCGAAACCGATGCTGTCCGCATAATCTACAATTTTTTCAATGACCTGTCTGTGAGTATCCGGCTCTCTTACTACGCCGTTCTTCCCAACCTTCTCCCGCCCTGCTTCAAACTGGGGCTTGATGAGGCATACCATCTCACCACCCTCTTTTAGCAGGTTTCTTGCAGGAATCAAAATCTTAGTCAGTGAAATGAACGACACATCCACACTGGCAAAATCCAGCTGCTCATCAATATCTTCCGGTACCATATATCGGAAATTAGTCTGCTCCATGCAGACTACCCTCTCATCATTTCTGAGTTTCCAGGCTAACTGTCCGTGTCCCACATCTACCGAGTACACTTTAGCCGCTCCGTTTTGCAGCATGCAGTCAGTAAATCCCCCCGTAGACGCTCCGATATCCATGCATACCTTATTTGTCAGTTCAAATGCCCATTTCTCCATGGCTTTTTCCAGCTTCAATCCGCCACGGCTCACATATTTTAAGGTACTTCCCCTGACCTCCAGTTGAATCTTGCTCTCATCAAAGGCAGTTCCTGCCTTATCCTCCTTCTGTCCGTTGACATAGACATTTCCAGACATGATGATTGCCTTTGCTTTTTCTCTGGAAGCGGCATAGCCCTGATTCACCAGAATCACATCCAAACGTTCCTTCATCTGCTTTTACCTGCTTTTTAAACTGTCTTCAATACGTTTCACGATACTGTCGGCATCAATTCCGATTTCTTTCTTTAAAAGTTCCACATTCCCATGCTCCACATAGGCATCCGGAACACAAATATTCAGGCAACTGTTATTGAGATTATTTCTGTTCATACAGTCAAGCACCTTTTCGCCGTAACCGCCGCAAAAGACATTTTCTTCCATAGTGACAATCAGTGCATGCTCCCGACAGACTTCTTTCACCACATCCTCATCGATAGGCTTTAAAAATCTGGCATTTATCAGACTGACATGATATCCCTTACTTTTCAACTGTTCTCTGACCTGCTCTCCCGTCTTCACCATACTTCCCACAGCAAGCAGTGCAATCTCCCATTCACGGTAAATCCATTCTGCTCTTCCCAGTTCCACAGGCGCACGATATTCTTTCAGACCGTCATAGGCAGTTCCTCTGGGATAACGTATTGCAATGGGTGCTTCCAGCCCAACGGCAAATTTCATCATATCCGAAAGCTCCCACTTGTTTTTGGGCGCGCAGACATGCATGTTCGGAATCCCGGTCAGATATGTAAAATCAAAGATTCCCTGATGTGTCTCACCGTCACTTCCAACCAAGCCGGCCCTGTCAACAGCAAAAACCACCGGCAGATTCTGAAGACATACATCATGTAAAATCTGATCGTATGCCCTCTGTAAAAAGGAAGAGTACACCGCAACAATAGGCTTCAATCCCCCTGCAGCCAGTCCTGCTGCAAAGGTTACCGCATGTTCTTCCGCAATTCCCACATCAAAGAAACGTTCCGGGTACATGTTTCGAAAACGCTTCAGACCTGTTCCGTCCGGCATAGCTGCAGTAATCGCTACGATTTTTTCATCCCTCTGTCCCAATTTACACATCACCGTGGAAAATACATCCGTATAGTTTGCAATGGTTCTGGGCTTTGAAGGCAACCCGGTCTCTATATCAAAAGGCTCAGCTCCATGAAACCTTGCCGGATGTCGCTCTGCCGGGGCATATCCTTTGCCCTTCTGCGTAATGACATGCACCAGCACAGGACCTTTCACACGCTTAGCTTCGTTAATTACCTTCACCATTGCCTCAATATCATGCCCATCCACAGGTCCAAGATAAGTTAGTCCCATATCCTCAAAAAACATTCCCGGAATCACCAGCTGTTTAAAACTGCTTTTGGCCCTGCGAATCTTATCGATGGTACTGTTTCCCCGTTTGGTTCCCAACAGGGCATTATAAATTCCCGCCTTCAAATCCAGATACCCGGTAGCTGTGCGGATGTTGTTCAGATACTTGGAAACTCCTCCAACGTTCTCGGAAATAGACATATTGTTGTCGTTCAGTACGACTATAAAATTTGTGTCCAGTTTTGACGCATTGTTTAATGCTTCATAAGCCATACCGCCTGTCAGGGATCCGTCACCCAACACAGATACCACTGTGTTTTTTTCTCCAAGGATATCCCTTGCTTTCACCAGTCCCAAACCGGCAGAGATAGATGTAGAACTGTGTCCCGTTTCAAATGCATCACAGCAGCTCTCTTTGCGCTTCGGAAAACCGCTCATGCCGTGAAACTGCCGCAGGGACTCAAACCCGTCTTTCCTGCCCGTCAAAATTTTATGAGTATAAGACTGATGACCAACATCCCATATAATTTTATCCTCCGGCAGATTCAGCGCAAGATGAAGTGCCATGGTCAGTTCCACCGCACCAAGGTTAGAACCCAGATGCCCGCCGGTGACACTGATTTTCCGGATTAAAAACTCTCTGATTTCCTGCGCCAGTGCGTCCCAGTTTTCCTTGCCTATCTGCTTAATATCATTTTCTTTCTCAATCTTTTCCAAAAACATACGCTATGTCCTTCCAGAAGCAGGAGCCTGCCTATTTCCTGCGATGTATCAATTCTAAAACCAACTGTTTTAAGAATTCGTTTTTCTCCCCAAAAGCATCCAACAGTCTCACAGCTTCCTGCGACAATACCGACACATCCTCCTGTGCCCGTTCAAGCCCTTTAAGTGTCACATATGTCTGTTTGTGATTCTGTTCATCGCTTCCCACCGGCTTTCCCAGTTCTCCGCTGTCACCGATGACATCCAGGATATCATCCTGAATTTGGAAAGCAATACCGATATTATACCCGCATTTTTCCAGTGCTGCTATCTGTTCCTCCGTGCCGCCTGCTAAAATGGCGCCGATTGTCATGGCTGCCTGAATCAGTGCTGCTGTCTTATGCTCATGGATAAACAAAAGCTGCTCCTCTGTCACGGGAGAAGTTTGCTTTTCCGCTTCTATGTCCGCTGTCTGCCCGCCAATCATGCCGAATATACCTGCCTTTTGGGCCAACACGGCAAGAGCTCTTGCGGCTCTGTCCACATATTTCCGGGAGGTATAGTCCGAAGTGACGGGCAAACCCGTACAACCGCAAAAGTCAAAGGTACGCACAGCAGTTTCAAAAGCATAATTCAGAAGTCCGTCTCCTGCAAGTATCCCAAAAGTTTCTCCATAAACCGCCCAGGTTGTCTTTTTCCCTCTGCGATATTCATCATTGTCCATCGCGGGAAGGTCGTCATGTACCAGGGAATAGGTATGAATCATCTCGATAGCTGCCAGGAAAGGTTCCACAAAACCTCTCTCCTCTTCCCTGCCGCCGCAAAGTAAAAAACACTCCCACATGAGCATGGGCCGCAGCCTTTTCCCACCTGCCTGTATACTGTAATTCATGGCATCGATAACTGTCTTCTGAAGTCCGACATTCTCCGGAAGATATCTGTAAATCACCCTCTCCAGTTCCTTGGTCTTGCATTCCAGCTTCTGTCCGAACTCACTGCTCTCCATTGTCAAACTCCTCCAACTGTCCCGCTTCATTCAGCTTTAACACCTGTTTTTCCACCCTGTCAATCTGTTCATTACACTGTTTTAATATACCCATTCCCTCGCTGTAAGCCCGAAAAGCTTCTTCCAAAGAAAGGTCATCGCTCTCCAGCAATTCCAAGGTTTGTTCCAGTCTGGCAAAATTCTGCTCCAGTCCTAACTCCTCAGACTGTTTTTTTTCGTCACTCAATCTCCTGTCCTCCTGCCATTTTCTATACTTCAGAAGTATCTATTCCTCAGTCCTCTCCAAATATTGTACCAGCGCTCCGATTTTTCCGTCTCTTACCTGAATGGAAAGCATACTGCCCGGCGCCGTCTGGGTCACGGACCTTATATTTCTGCCCGATTCATCCGACACATAGGAATATCCGCTGTTCAGCTTTTCCAGAGGAGAAACTCCCTTCATACGCTGAATATATAAAGCCAGCTCATGCCGCTTGTCCTGAATAATTCTCTGCATCCGCTCCTGAAGTTTCTCCTCCGCCTGCAGCGCCAGCATCTTTTTTTCCCGAATACGGCTTGCGGGGCTAAGTGCTTTCAGGCGAAATTCCAAATGCCGTACCTTTTCCCGTTCATCCCGTATTCTCCTCTCCATCAAACGGTTCAACATATCCAGAGAAGAGGTCATGCGGGTCAGGATTTCACGCACATCCGTTACTGCCAGTTCTGCTGCTGCGGACGGTGTAGGAGCCCGCAAATCGGCTACATAGTCAATGATGGTAGTATCTGTCTCATGCCCCACTGCAGAGATAATCGGCACAGAACAGTCAAACACCGCCTGGGCCACCTCTCTCTCATTAAAAGCCCAGAGGTCCTCGATTGAACCGCCACCTCTCCCAACTATCATCACATCCACCCCATATTGCTCCAAGGTGCGGATGCCCTTCACAATGCTTGGCACAGCTGCCTCTCCCTGTACAATAGCCGGATAGAGAATAATCTGAACATATGGATTTCTTCTTCGTGCAATCTGGATAATATCTCTGACCGCAGCTCCCGTATCCGCTGTCACAACCCCTAACGTTTTAATATATTTCGGAATGAGCAGCTTATATTCCCGGGCAAACATACCGGATTCCTCCAGCTCCCGCTTCAGTTGTTCAAAACGCTCGTAGAGCAATCCGTTTCCGTCCAATACAATCTGTTTTGCATACAACTGGTACTTGCCGTCCCTCTCGTAAACGTCAACAGTACCACCTACGATAACCTGTTGACCTTCTGTCAAACGAAAAGAAAGACCCGCGCGGTTGCCTGCGAACATAACACAGTTCACCACTCCCTTGGGGTCCTTTAACGTAAAATAAATATGTCCGGAGGCATGATATTTACAGTTGCTGACCTCGCCTTTCACGAAGATACTCTGCAACAGATAATCCTGCATGAACATATTTTTAATATATGAATTCAATTGTCCTACGGTATAAACACTCCGAATATCAATCACCCAGCTTCATAATTTTTGCCAGAATTGCGTTAACAAAGCCGCCGGAATTTTCCTGGCCGTATTTTTTGGCAAGCTCAACCGCCTCATCTATAGCTACCCGTGGCGGAATATCGTCATCAAAACGCATCTCATAAACCGCAAGCCGTAAAACAGTAAGCTCGACCTTTCCCATCCGGCCGGTATCCCACCCCTCCGTATTATCATTAATCAGCTTATCTATCTCGGAAAGCTTCTCACAAATCGCCATGCATCTGTTCTCAATATAATCTGAATCCTTCTGAGAAGCAATTGACTCGTTATCTTCCAGAAATAATCTCATCTGCCTCGGCATATCTTCAGGTTCATGAAATTCCACCTGAAACAAAAGCATGAAAACCTGTTCTCTCTGTTCATGTCGTCCCATTGTACCGTTACCTTTATCCTACTTTACTTTTACACCCGCAATACGGATATTTACATCTGTACAGGTAAGTCCAGTCATATTTTCAATTGCAGCCTTAACCTTTGCCTGTACCTTCTGACAGGTTGCAGGAATATTGTAACCGTACTCCATGGTAACAGCCAAATCAACGGTAACACAACCGTCCACAGCAACCACTCTCACGCCTTTGGTCAGCTTTTTCATACCTACCTTGCTCATGAGCTCATTGGTAATATTTCCCGCCATGGCGCTTACTCCCTCAACCTCGGTAGCTGCCAGGGATGCAATCATTGCAACCACATCATCTGCTATCTGTACAACGCCTACATTTTCCTCATCCTTCAAAACTACTGCACTCTTATCTATCTCTTTATCCATCTGAATTTACCTCCCGGAAATAATCTATCCTGTTTCGCTCCTCACGCTCATCTCACAAAACCTGCGCCAATGGAATTATTATACCACATTATCTATTCATTTGTCACCCAAAATGTCAGTGACAGCTGATTATCGTTCTGCGCATATGCTACCTTCCCGTCTGCATCGTCCAAATAATCAAATATTTCCTGATTGCCAATCAATGCCGACATCACCTGATGATAGCTTTCTTCATCCGCACACTTCACCGTGATATCAGATTTGCCCTGCTCCTTTGCTTTGTCAAAGAGCGCCTTCATCTGCTCCTTATCGTACCCGGAAAACAGAGCGCCTTCCCGAAAATAGTAATTTGCTTCCGTTGCAACACAGGCGGGCATAGGAAGACAATTTTCGCCCAGGCGATGGGTTTTCAAAAGTTCTGCAGTGGTAACATTCAAATAATCGTAATTGATTTCCGGCATGAAAGTTCCGCCTGTTCCATCTGACTCATCCGTTCTGTAGGAAGCATCTCCCCAAGTAGCATCCAGATAATAGTAGCTTCCGTCAATCTTTACGAGATTCCATGCATGTCCTTCTCCCGTATCCACAGTTCCCAAAACAAGTGCGCTTTCCACACCAAGCCTGTTCAAAAGATATTGCACTGCCTTGGCATAGCCCTGGCAAACGGATCTGTGATTTACAAATACCGAATAAATATTCTGATTATCGGGAGCACTTAAATCATAATCTGTATCGCGGATAATCCTCTCATATACATACTTTACCTTAGTATACTGATCCGCCCCCTCATCCAGTCCGGAAAGGACTTCACTCACAACCGCTTCTATCACTCTATACCTGTCTGCAGCTGTCTCCTTGTCCATGCTGTATGTTCCGGTAAACTCCAAAGCAGTGATAGCGTCTCCCTTTTTATACTTCGTATAGGAATATCCCTCCACATAAAACAGTTCCGGGTGATCATTCAATACATATTGAAATATCCGGTCAATATCCGTCTCATCAAGTGCTTCATTCACCCCGGCTTCATTCAGAAAGACTTTCTCTCCATAGGAGCCGAGAATCATCTTGATATCATCATACCAAAGCTGCTCCGTGTCATTTAAACATTTTCTTGCATACTCATAGGAATCCTCCCGCAGAAAATCTGTGATCTTCAAGGTGTCCGAACAATCTTCCGCAGTAAGTTCACCACTGTATCGTTCATCAGCCACATCTTCCTGCAGACTTTCTCCTTCCGCACTTACCGCAGCAAAATCCCTGGGAATTTCCTCCAAAATATCATCGCCTGTGCATCCGCTCAGGCTAAGACAGAGCAATACCTGTATTATCAGCCCTAAACATACTCTTCTCTTCATTCCGTCACTCCGACCTAATTTTTGGAAAATTCTGTAAGCACCAATCCCTTATTGCGGTCCAATGTCATACCAATGCTCCAGGAATTCACAAATAAAAGCAAGGGATTGCCCTTCATATCCTTCACCTTCTTCATATCGGAGGTTCCCGTAAGCTTTGCGATATCTATCTCATCCTTGTTTTCAATCCACCTGATATGCTCATAAGGAAGATTCTCCAGACGGATTTCAACGTTATATTCATTCTCCAGTCTGTATTTCAGCACATCAAACTGAAGTACACCAACCACCCCCACAATTATCTCCTCCAGTCCCGTGTTAAACTCCTGGAAAATCTGGATGGCACCTTCCTGGGCAATCTGCTCAATACCCTTTACAAACTGTTTTCTCTTCATGGTGTCCAGCTGACGCACTCTGGCAAAATGTTCCGGGGCAAAGGTAGGAATTCCCTCATACTGAAATTTTTCTTTCGGCATGCAAAGAGTGTCTCCGATAGAAAAAATACCCGGATCAAAAACGCCTATTATATCTCCCGCATAGGCTTCGCTCAGAATTTTTCTCTCATCCGCCATAATCTGCTGAGGCTGGGAAAGTCTCATGACTTTGTTCCCCTGAACATGGCGTACTTCCATATTGGCATCAAATCTTCCGGAACAAATACGCATGAAAGCAACTCTGTCCCTGTGTGCCTTATTCATGTTTGCCTGTATCTTAAACACAAAAGCAGAAAATTCATTTTCTGTGGGTTCAATCAATCCGATATCCGCTTTTCTCGGCAGTGGCGGAGTCGTCATCTTCAGGAAATGCTGCAGAAAAATCTCCACACCGAAATTAGTCAGAGCGGAACCGAAACAGACCGGTGTCAATTTACCTGCACGCACCTGCTCCAGATCAAATTCTGCACTGGCACCATCCAAAAGTTCAACTTCCTCCAAAAGCTTGTCCGCTGCTTCCTCTCCGATTAAACTTCTCAGATGGGCTTCATCTTCGATGGGGATTTCCGTTGTGGTTCCTTCCTTTGTACCTTTTTCCGTGTCGGAATAAGAAATCACACACTTTTTCTCCCTGTCATATACACCCTTAAAGGCTTTTCCGGAGCCGATAGGCCAATTTATGGGACAGGTTGCAATTCCCAACTCTTTCTCGATTTCATCCAGTAAGTCAAAGGTATCATTAGCATCTCTGTCCAGCTTGTTAATAAAAGTAAAAATCGGAATTCCTCTCATGCCGCAAACTTTAAACAGCTTTCTTGTCTGGGCTTCCACACCCTTGGATGCATCTATTACCATGACTGCCGAATCCGCCGCCATCAGGGTACGATAGGTGTCCTCTGAGAAATCCTGATGGCCCGGGGTCTCCAGTATATTAATACAGTATCCGTCATACTCAAACTGCAGTACAGAAGATGTAACAGAAATACCTCTCTCTTTTTCTATCTCCATCCAGTCGGACACAGCATGCCTTGCCGTAGCCTTTCCCTTGACGCTTCCGGCCAGATTAATGGCTCCGCCGTAAAGTAAAAATTTCTCAGTTAACGTAGTCTTACCTGCATCGGGGTGGGAAATAATCGCAAATGTTCTTCTGCGGTTGATTTCTTCCGTATAATTACTCATTTGTCAAATCCTCCTGTAACAGCCCTTTTCCTTCAAAGCCGGGCGCAATACCAAAGTATTGTAACACAGTTGCCCCTATATCTGCAAAGGTTTTCCGCGTTCCGTAATTCATGGGTGTCACATTTTGACCATACATGATAAATGGTGTATATTCTCTCGTATGATCTGTTGTCGCCGAATAAGCGGGATCACAACCATGATCCGCTGTAATCATCAGAATATCATCAGGCTTCATTTTGCTCATCATTTCAGGCAGTTTTTCATCAAAAAAGGTAAGTGCCTTTGCATAGCCGTCCACATCTCTCCGATGACCGTAAAGCATATCATAGTCCACCAGATTAACAAAACACAATCCCTCAAAATCCCTGTCCAAATATTCCAGCGTTCTTTCAATTCCTTCTGCATTACCGCTTGTATATACCGCCTCCGTAATGCCTTTCCCCGCAAATATATCTTTGATTTTTCCCACAGCAATCACATCTTTTCCCGCCTCCGAAAGCTGATCCAGCATGGTAACCGAAGGCGGAAGAAGGGAAAAGTCATGTCTGTGTGCCGTTCTGACAAACTGTCCGCCGCAGGGACCGATAAAGGGTCTTGCAATGACCCGTCCCACACCGTGTTCACCCTGCAGTATCTCACGGGCAATACGACAGTACTCATACAGTTGCTCAGGCGGGACAAGTTCCTCATGTGCCGCAATCTGAAATACACTGTCCGCCGATGTATATACAATTAAATCCCCTGTTTTCAGGTGCTCGTCCCCATACTCCTGAATTACCGCCGTACCGGAGTACGGGAGATTACAAAGTACTCCTCTTCCCGTTCTCTCGCAAAAAGGATCCAATACCTCCTTCGGAAATCCATTCGGGTAAGTGGGCAATGGCTTTGGCGAATAGATACCTGCAATCTCCCAGTGTCCGATTGTGGTATCCTTTCCCTTAGAACGTTCCTCCATCCGGGCGATAGCTCCTCTATGGTCGTCCTTTTTTTTGCCAACAGTAACACCATCTATGTTGAATAATCCCAATTCCCGCATATTGGGCAGATGAAAATACGGACTGCCGGATACGCTTCTTAAAGTGTTAACATTCACATCACCGTAAGAAGCTGCGTCCTCCATCTCACCTATTCCGAAGCTGTCCAGTACAATCAGAAAAACTCTCTTCATTCTTTAAGTCCTTTCATTTGTTAATGGCGCAGGAAAAACAAATGTCTGCTCCGCAGCCGCTTGTTTTTCCTATTCTTGTATACACTCACAAACACGCGATTTCATCGCTCTATTGTCTGCTTCGCAGACTGTTTGTTCGTTAATGGCGCAGGAAAAACAA
>JALEIR010000066.1 GCA_022769665.1 Lachnospiraceae bacterium
CTAATACCCTTATTAAAAGTAAATATTCAGAGATTTAGTAGGTAAATAACTGAGCCCAGTAAGGGGTTGAACCATTCAGGTAGTAACCCACACCGATAGAAGTAAAGTTTTTATTCAGAATGTTGGCTCTGTGTCCTTCAGAGTTCATCCATGCATTTACCACAGCTTCCGGTGTGCGCTGCCCCCAGGCGATATTTTCACCGGCACCGCGGAAGGATATACCGTTTTCCTTCAGGACGGAGGAGAAGGAACTGCCGTCAGGTCTTGTGTGGGAGAAGGATTGTACGGTTTCAACAGCACGAATCTGCGCTGCGTTGTTCAAATCCTGAGACATGGTAAGCGCAGGAAGACCAACCTTTGCTCTTTCCATATTTACCAGTTCAACGACCTGCTCCACATAGCTTTTCATTGCTTCCTGTCCGGCATCGGAAGAGTCGTTTTCGGGAACCTCCGGCTTGATATCGGGAACTTCCGCATCATTGTCCGGTAACTCGACCTCAGGAATACCGGCCTCGTTGTCGGGAAGTTCTGTATCCGGCATTTCAACCCCGTTGTCAGGAATTTCTGTATCAGGTGTTTGAATTTCATCTCCGCAATTTCCCAAATCAGGAACAGAAGGGTGGAAACAGTCAAGAATGTTTTCCAAATCAGAACATGTTCCCACGATTACCTGACAATTTGCGTAGTTCTCCTTGCAGGAATTCAGGAGAGCACTAATGTCAGGATTGTTGAAAGGAACAGCCCGGATATTGCAGCTTCCTCCGATGAGTGTAGTTGCCAGTAACATAGATGGTAAGAAATTCATAGATGTACCTCTCTTTCGTATGTTTTGTATCTGTATAAATGTGACACCAATATTACACAAATATTACAGAAATGTTACGCGTATGATAGTATCACAGAAAAGAGAGAATAACAATGGAAATGAATGGAAGTACATAAGGGGTATCTTAACGATAAGATACCCCATCCTCTATAAATACCTTAGTCATTACAATCCTTGCACATGTCAAAGCCGGGGTTGAATGCGTAGAAATTCTTGGAATCAAGTTTTTCCTGTGTCAGACGCAGCGCTTCACCAAAGCGCTGGAAGTGAACAATTTCACGTTCCCGCAGGAATTTGATGGGTTCACATACATCCGGTTCTTTGATCAGACGCAGGATATTGTCATAGGTACTGCGGGCTTTTTGTTCGGCGGCAAGATCCTCATGCAAATCAGTGATGATATCACCTTTTGATTGGAACTGACAGGCGTTGAAAGGGACACCGCCTGCTGCCTGAGGCCAGATACCGATAGTATGATCTGTGTAATAGGGTGCGAAACCGCTCTTCTCAATTTCTTCCATGGATAGGTTTCTGGTAAGCTGATGAACGATAGCGGCAACCATCTCAAGATGTGCAAGTTCTTCGGTTCCGATATCTGTCAGCAGACCGGCAACTTCTTTGTAGGGAGTAGCATATCGCTGGGAAAGGTAACGCATACTGGCACCCATTTCTCCGTCAGGTCCGCCATACTGGCTGATTATGGTCTGTGCCAACAATGCGTTGGGCTCCTTGATATTGACCGGGAACTGTAATCTTTTTTCATAATTCCACATTTATTCGCACGCTCCTTCCCAGGGCAGGGGAGCTGCTCCCCATCTCCATTCTTTGTTGCTTTCTGCCATGTCCATAGTGAGAGGATAATACTTCATAGAGAATTCCTTAACCATCTGGTGCTTAATACGATTATAGTGGTTAAAGTATTCCATAGCATTGCGGTCGGTAGGATGGGTATCCAGATAAAGTCCTAACTCTACCAATACAAAACTCACAATTCCGATGTCGTTTAAAAGCTGCTCCTTGTTGCTCATGAAACACATCTCCTTCCTGTAAAAGGTTTGTCTAATTCAGGAAATACCGTGCCGATGCGATAAGCTTTTTCAAGGTCTTCATACATCTTATCAAATTTCTGCCAGGGTACATATGCCATGGCAACAGGAAATTTGTCAATGTTTTTTTCTACATACATATAGTCCTGCATTTTCATTCCTTTCAAGTTTTATTGACTTTGTAATAAGATATGGCGCGAAACGAAAATGGTGAGGAGGGAAGGCGGTAAAAACTTAAAATAGAATCTATATTGTAAAACTGAAAAAGAATCAATATTATGTTGACATGGTTTGGGGGATTTGCTATTATGAAATTTCCTCACGTTTTGAGGGGACAATTTCATAGCAGGTTACTGTCGGCAAAAACCGACGGACAAGGTGTGTTTGACACCGCCTACTTGGAAAGTGGATATCAAAAATCTAAACTACCAGGAGGAAGCAGTAATGATTACGATGGAGCATGTGTGCAAAACGTACAGGATTGCAAAAAGAAACGCGGGCTTTTCCGAAGCCTGCAAGGCGCTCTTTCACAGGGAGTATGAGGAGATTCATGCCCTGAAGGACGTCAGCTTTACCATTGATAACGGAGAGATGGTGGGCTATATCGGACCCAACGGAGCGGGGAAAAGCTCTACAATCAAAATTCTAAGCGGAATATTAACACCGGACAGCGGAAATGTAACTGTGGACGGCAGACTTCTCCGGAATTCAGGCGGAAGAGTGCCGTTGACAAAGCAGGAGAGATGCAGCCGTATCGAACATGTGAGTCAGATAGGAGTTGTTTTCGGACAGCGCTCCCAGCTTTGGTGGGATGTTCCCGTCATAGATTCCTTTGAACTTCTGAAGGATATCTATTCTATTTCGGAACCCGTATATCGGGATAATCTCGATGAGTTAACAGAATTATTGAACTTAAAAGAATTGCTGAGAACGCCTACAAGACAGCTTTCTCTTGGACAGCGTATGCGCTGCGAAATTGCGGCGTCCCTGCTGCACAATCCGAGAATCCTGTTTCTGGACGAGCCTACCATTGGTCTTGATGCGGTTTCCAAACTGGCTGTTCGGGATTTTGTAAAAAAGCTGAATAAGAATCACGGAACAACCGTGATATTGACTACACATGACATGCAGGATATTGAGGCACTTGCCAGCCGGATTATTTTAATCGGAAAGGGTCAAATTCTAATGGACGGTGGTCTGGAGGATATTAAGCGTGGCGGAGAGAGCATGGATGAGACACTGGCGGAGCTGTACCGCACCTACGAGATTTAGGGGGGTGGCCTTATGAAGAAATATTTTTCTTTCTTCCAATTACGGCTTACCACCGGTTTACAGTACCGTACGGCGGCAATTGCTGGTATGACGACCCAGTTTTTCTGGGGATTTATGGAAATTATGGTGTTTCACGCCTTTTATGAGGCAGATCCTTCAGCTTATCCTATGACCATGGAGGCAACGGCTTCTTATGTATGGCTGCAACAGGCTCTTTTGGCCTTTTTCGGAGCGTGGATGTTTGAAGGTGAAATTTTTGAGACGATAAATAACGGAAATCTGGCATACGAACTGTGCCGTCCTATACATATTTATGACATGTGGTTTGCCCGAAGCGTGGCGCTTCGCTTATCCCGGGCTCTGCTTCGGTGTATTCCGATATTGGCGGTTGCAGCCTTTTTGCCGAAAGGTTATGGACTTGGACTTCCTGCGTCTATGACAGCTTTTCTGTGGTTCCTGATAACACTGATATTCGGATTGCTTGTGATGGTAGCGCTTAACATGCTGGTGTATGTTACATCATTGTTTACCATATCCGGAGACGGACTGAAAATTTTGTTCTGCTCTGTAGTAGAAATTTTTTCGGGACAGATTATTCCTCTTCCGTTTTTCCCGGAAAGAATACAGAGGATTTTAGAACTGAATCCTTTTGCATCCATGGGAAATGTACCGTTTCGAATATACAGCGGAAATCTTGAAGGGCAGGAGATGAACAAGGCAATCGTGATACAGATTCTTTGGCTGATTGCTTTGATAGGCTTGGGTAAACTGATAGGAGCAAGGGGTGAAAGAAGGGCAATCGTACAAGGTGGTTGACAATGCGGCAGAGCATCGCGATGCTTGTCTTTTTGATAATGATAAACTGCTGTAAAAGGCGGAGAGAGGAGAAAAATTCATAACATGAAAAAACAGAAAGTCTGTGGACTTAAACTATATTTACATTATTTGTCCATAATATGCAGAAGTGCCATGCAGTATAAGGCATCTTTTTTACTGATGGCAATAGGACAGTTTTTGGTATCATTCAGTGTGTTTTTGGGTGTTTATTTTATGTTTCAGAGGTTTTCCAACGTGAAAGGCTTTACCTACAGCGAGGTGTTGTTGTGCTTTTCTGTTATGCTCATGGAGTTTTCTCTGGCTGAAATCTGGGCAAGAGGATTTGATACTTTTCCCTCTATGATAAGACAGGGAACCTTTGACCGTGTGCTGTTACGTCCCAGAAGCGAAGTACTGCAGGTGCTTGGGAGCAAATTTGAATTGGTCAGAATCGGGAAAGTCTTACAGGCTGTTGTTATGTTTGTGTACGGTATGATTCATGTGGATGTACAGTGGACAGCAGCAAAGGCGTTGACAGTTGTATTTATGCTGATTGGAGGAACCGGGTTATTTACAGGTCTGTTTATGATCTATGCAGCGCTAAGTTTCTTTACCTTAGACGGATTGGAATTCATGAATCTGTTTACGGACGGAGCAAGAGAATATGGCAAATATCCTTTCGGAGTATATGGTAAAAGGATGCTTCAGCTGACGACTTTTGTGATTCCCTATGCGTTGGTACAGCATTATCCTTTACTGTATATTTTGGACAGGAGGGATAATCCGGTATACATATTCGTTCCGCTGATGGCTCTTTGGTTTTTGATCCCTTCATATGCACTGTGGCGTTATGGAGTGAGAAAGTACAAATCCAGCGGATCATGATTTTTTAAGAAAATCAGATTCGGTTTTGGTAAAAACAGATAAAAACAGGAAACCGAAATTGTGAAAATAGTTTCTTGTACGAAAATAAGTACAATGTTATAATAGAGGAAACCAAAAATATAAAAAGGGTTTCCTCTATTTTTAATTTCGGTACGGAAATTTTAAGATGAATGAAATGAAAGAATATTGCCTGGGGAGGGAAGGAATAAGCGGAAGATGGAATTAAAGGAAATGATTTTGGAAGGCACACTGGAAGTATTTAACAGAAAAGGAATCAAATTTACTATGGACGATATTGCGAAAGCGCTTAATATCAGTAAGAAGACTATATACACGGTTTTTGATGATAAAGAGAGCTTGTTTATGGCTATGGTGGATTACCTGTTTGATTCCATTAAAGAGAGCGAGAAACAAGTCCTTTTGGATGAAAGCCTGAATACACAGGAAAAAATCAGAAAAATTTTGGGGGTTATGCCGGAGAGCTATAAAAATGTGGATTTCAGGCAGCTCTATATGCTGAGGGATAAATATCCTGCCATTTATGAAAGAGTGGAAGAAAGGCTTGAAACCGGCTGGGAAAGTACGATTGCGCTGTTGGAACAGGGAATACGGGAAGGCGTTATACGAAAGGTAAATATATCTATTGTTAAAATGATGTTGGAAGCATCCTTGGAACAGTTTTTTCAAAGGGATATTCTAATCAGAAATGATATGAGGTATACGGATGCATTGGATGAGGTGGTTCATGTAATTATGGACGGAATCACAGCAAGATAATGATGGAAAGGGAAAGAGCCGAAAATGAACAGAATTTATTTAAATGAAGGTTGGAAGTTTACAAGTGAATTTTCAGAGGAATTACTGAAGGCCGATTGTAAAGAAAATGAAATGACAGGTGTCAGGATACCTCACACGGTGAAAGAGACCCCTTTTTCCTATTTTGATGAGTCGGAATATCAGATGGTGAGCGGTTATCGTCGTATCCTTTCAATACCGGAAGAATGGCGGGGTAAAAAGCTATTGCTCACCTTTGAAGGAGTTGCCCATGACAGCGTTGTATATTGCAACGGTAAAACGGTGGCAGAACACCATTGCGGTTATACGGCTTTTACGGCAGACATAACATCTGCAGTTCATTACGGACAGGAAAATGTTCTGGTTGTAAAAGTGGACAGTAGAGAGTCTTTGAATGTGCCACCCTTCGGTTTCGTGATTGATTACATGACATACGGAGGAATTTATCGGGATGTGTATCTGGACGTGAAGGAGCCGCGTTACATGAAGGATGCTTTTCATTATTGTCGATTCGATGAAAACAGTATTTTTCATGGAACTGAAAGTGTGTCGGATTTCACACTGGTTTCGGAATATGAGATAAGTGTAGACTGTCAGGATAAGGAGTCTTTTCTGAAACTGTATTTGAGAGATTCAAATAAAGAGGAGGTATTGCTTGGGGAGAAGACGGTGCAAAAGGTTTCGGAATTTTCGGTAAGTGATACGGAAGAAGAAAAAAATGCAAGGACAGTAAAGGTTGTGTTGCAGACCACGCCGGATGAGGTTATGCTTTGGGACACGGAACATCCCGTGCTTTACACGTTGATTACGCGTCTTTATGCGGGAGAAGCGTTGTTGGATGAAAGGCAGGTCCCCTTTGGATTCCGAAAGGCAGAATTTCGGCAGGATGGATTTTATCTGAATGAATGTAAGGTAAAGTTACGTGGCTTAAACAGACATCAGAGCTATCCTTATGTGGGATATGCTATGCCGAAGTCTATGCAGAAACTGGATGCTGATATTTTAAAGAAAGAACTTGGGGTAAATGCGGTTCGTACTTCACATTATCCCCAGAGCCACTACTTTTTGCAGGAATGTGATGAAATTGGGCTTCTTGTATTCACGGAAATTCCGGGCTGGCAGCATATCGGAGATGAAGACTGGAAAGAACAGGCAATCCGAAATACGGAGGATATGGTGAAGCAGTACCGAAATCATCCCTCCATTGTACTTTGGGGAGTCAGAATCAATGAGTCTCAGGATGATGATGCATTTTACGAAAGAACCAATGACGCAGCACATCGCCTTGATCCTTCCAGACAGACAGGTGGCGTCAGAGCAAACAAAAAAAGCAGTCTGTTGGAGGATGTATACACCTATAATGATTTCGTGCACGACGGCAGTAACAAAGGCTGTGAGCCGAAGAAAAAGGTGACTTCAGACAGAAAGAAGGGATATCTGGTTAGCGAATATAACGGACATATGTATCCCACAAAGTCCTTTGATTCTGAGGAACACAGAAGAGAGCATGCGATACGTCATGCGACGGTTTTAAATGCCATCGGCGGAGAAGAGGATATTGCCGGCAGTTTTGGATGGTGTATGTTTGATTATAACACTCACAAGGATTTTGGAAGCGGTGACCGAATCTGTTATCACGGTGTTACGGATATGTTCAGAAATCCTAAGGAAGCGGCATATGTTTATGCCTGCCAACAGGAAAAAGAGATTGTTCTTGAAACCGGTTCCTCCATGGATATTGGCGAACATCCGGGATGTAACAGAGGCACTGTCTGGATGTATACAAATGCGGAAAGCGTGAGGGTATACAAGAATGACAGATTTTTAAAAGAATACTTTTGCAGTGAGTCTCCGTTCAAATATTTAAAACATGGTCCGATTGCAATGGATGATTTTCTGGGAAAGGTGCTTTCGGAAGAAGAGCATTTTAAACCGGGACAAGAAAAAGCATTGAAAGAAATTCTGAATTGGGTAGCTTTGTATGGATTGAATCATTTTACTCCAAGGATATACCTGATTGTTCTGAAACTGGTTCTGGTCTATCATATGAAGCCTTCGCAGGTGGTAGACCTTTACACAAAATATATCGGTGATTGGGGCGGAACTTCAACAGTATACCGTTTTGAAGCGATACGAAGCGGAAACGTTGTAAAGAAAATCATCAAAGAGCCGATGAGGGAGATAAGTCTGTTGTGCATCCCCGACCATTCCGTGCTGGTGGAAGAGAATTCTTATGATGTGGCATTGGTTCGTATTAAGGCTGTGGATCAGAACGGAAATATACTTACCTTCTTCAACGAGCCGATACAGCTTGAGACGGATGGCGATATTGAACTGGTAGGTCCCGATTGTATTTCTCTAAAAGGAGGCATGGGAGGTACCTATGTAAAGAGCCGGGGAAAGAACGGGAAGGGCTTCTTAAGAATAAAGAGTAATCGGACAGAAACGTATTGCATTGATTTTAAGGTGTCTTTGTGGGATAAGGAGGAACAAAAAAATGAAATTGACGGTTAAGGAGAAGGTTTCATACGGTTTGGGAGCCGTTGGCAAGGATATGGTCTACATGCTTTCGGCAAGTTATATTTTGTATTATTATCAGGATCTTTTGGGTGTGAAAGCCTATGTTATGGGAATTATTCTGCTTGCGGCAAGAGTGTTTGATGCCTTTAACGATCCCATCATGGGTGTTTTGGTTGCGAAGACAAAAACCAAGTGGGGGAAGTTCCGCCCATGGCTTCTCATCGGAACGATTCTGAACGCTGTTGTACTTTATTTTATGTTTGCGGCGCCGCCTGCTTTGGATGGAGCCGGACTGGCTGCTTATGCGGCAATCTTTTATGTGTTGTGGGGAGTTACCTATACTATGATGGATATCCCTTACTGGTCCATGATTCCGGCCTTTACCGAGGGTGGTAAGGAGAGAGAGGGACTTTCCACTTTGGCGCGTTCCTGCGCGGGAGTCGGTTCCGCCTTAATCATTATTTTGACAATGAAATGTGTCCCTGCACTGGGTAGGCTGTTTGGCGGTGATTTCATTTCCGAAAATGATGCGGAAAGGTATGGTTTTCAGTATTTCTCTCTGATTATTGCTGTTTTGTTTGTGATATTTATCACAATCTGCTGTTGGAATATCAAAGAAAAATCAACCGTAAATGTTGAGGCTCCTTCCGTCGGTCAAATGTTTAAGACACTGCTTCAAAATGATCAGGCAATGACAGTGGTAATTGCCATTGTATTGATTAATTGCTCTATTTATATTACGTCTAATTTGGTGATTTATTTCTTTAAGTATGATTTCGGCGGGGCAGGATGGAACAACAGTTATGTTCTGTTTAACACCTTTGGCGGTGGAGTACAGATATTGGCCATGATGATCTTATATCCGTTGCTACGCAAGGCTTTCAGTACAATTAACGTATTTTATCTGAGTCTGTTCGGAGCGGTTTTAGGATATGCCACTTTACTTATTTTGGCATTTACCAATATGTCTAATGTATTTTTATTGTTTATTCCGGGCTTTTTCATATTTGCCGCAAACGGAATTCTTTCTGTGTTAACGACTGTTTTCCTGGCCAATACGGTGGATTACGGAGAATTGAAAAATAACAGGCGAGACGAGAGCGTGATATTTTCCATGCAGACTTTTGTGGTAAAGCTTGCTTCCGGTGTGGCTGCGCTGATAGCATCTGTATGTCTGTCTGTTTTCAATCTGAACAACGATACGGAAGCTGTTGTGGAACATGTGGCAAGCAGCAGTGTAATCGGACTGAGAATGACTATGACAGTCATTCCCATGATTGGGTTGTTTATTGCAGCTGCTTATTTCAAGAAAAAGTTTTTACTGACTGAGGAAAAGGTTGAGGAGATTGCAGGGCAGCTAAAAGAAAGAAGAGAAGCATAAATAGTGTGGAAAGGTGTTTTGTATGATTACGGAGAATCAAGGTGTTTTTTCATTGAGTACGGAGCATACCTCCTATCTGTTCGAAATCATGGAGACAGGTCATCCGGAGCATCTGTATTACGGAAGAAAGATTCATTTTAAGGATGTGGAGGCTTTGCGGGAAAAGTATGCGTTTATAACCGGAAATACTGTCTGGTATGATGATGCGCATAAAAATCTGACCTTGGAAAATGTATGTCTGGAAATGTCCTCCTATGGAAAAGGTGACATCAGAGAGCCTTTTTTGGAAGTGATTCATTCGGACGGTAGTTTTACATCAGACTTTTTATATGAATCCTTTTGCATTACGGAGGAAAAAGAAGCATACAGGACATTGCCGGGGTCCTACAGTGAAGACGGACATGTGGAGCATCTATGCGTAAGATTCAGAGATAAAGGCTACCGTCTTGTTTTGGAATTGCATTATTATGTATATCCTGAATGTGATGTAATTACGAGAAGTGCAAAGCTGTTCAATGAAAGTGAGGAAACAGTAACTCTGAAACGGATGATGAGTTTACAGCTTGATTTTCCCACATCAGATTTTGTGTTTAGCTCCTTTGGTGGAGGTTGGGCCAGAGAGATGAAACGGACGGATGTATTTCTTCAGTCCGGAAAACATGTTAACGCTTCCTATACGGGAACTTCCTCCGGCAGGTCAAATCCCTTTGTGATGCTTTCCAAAGAGCATACTACAGAGGACGCGGGAGAATGTTACGGATTGAATTTAATCTACAGCGGGAATCATTATGAAGCAGCTGAGGTCAATGCTTTCGGAAAAACCAGAGTGATTGCAGGTATGAATCCACAGTCTTTTGCCTGGGTGTTAAAGGCCGGAGAGAGTTTTGAGGCTCCTGAAGCCGTGATGACCTTTTCCTGTGACGGGTTTAACGGTATGAGCAAAAACATGCATCAATTTGTCAGAGAACATATTGTGAGGGGTGAATGGAAAAAGAAAATACGCCCGGTACTTTTAAACAGTTGGGAAGCCGCATATTTTGATATTGACGAGAAGAAACTGTTGCGACTGGCGAAGGCGGGGAAGGATGTTGGAATTGAGCTGTTTGTCATGGATGACGGTTGGTTCGGCGAACGAACGGATGACAGCAAGGCACTGGGGGACTGGCAGGTAAATGAAAAGAAACTGCCCCAAGGCTTAAAAGGGCTTTGCAATAAGGTGAAGGCACTGGGATTGGATTTTGGTATCTGGGTGGAACCGGAGATGGTGAATGTACAGAGCAATCTGTATCGGAAGCATCCGGAATGGGTAATGGAAATACCGGGTATGCAGCATTCGGAAGGACGAAATCAGCGGATTTTGGATTTGTGCAATCCGGAGGTGCAGGAATTTATCATTGATGAAATGACAAAGGTTTTTTCCTCCGCAGAAATATCTTATGTAAAATGGGATATGAATCGGAACTTTTCGGATGTTTATTCAAAATATCTGGAGACGAATCAACAGGGAGAAGTTTTTCACCGTTATGTGTGCGGTCTTTACCGATGCATGAAAGAACTGACAGAGCGCTTTCCGAAGATTTTGTTTGAGGGATGCAGTGCCGGAGGAAATCGCTTTGACTTGGGAATACTTTGTTATTTCCCTCAAATATGGGCAAGCGATAATACGGATGCATTGTGCAGGGCAGAGATACAGAACGGTTACAGTTACGGCTATCCCATGTCGACGGTAAGCGCTCATGTTTCATCCTGTCCCAACCATCAAACCCTGCGAATAACGCCTATCGAGACAAGGTTTCATGTAGCTGCTTTCGGAATTTGCGGTTATGAATGTAATCTATGCGATATGAAGAAGGAAGAACTGGCGGCTGTAAAAGCGCAGATAGAGTTGTATAAGCAGTGGAGAGAGGTATTGCAGTTCGGTGATTTTTACCGGGGAAGAAGCTTTGCCGGAGAGTGTGGCTACGGGTATCATTCGACAATCGGCATCAGCACGGAAAACACTATGGAATGGACCTGTGTCGCGCCGGACAAAAAGAGAGCCGTAGGTATGTTGCTGCAAAAGCTTGTCATTCCAAACAATCCTTATGCTTGCTATCAGGCAAAGGGACTCTTGGAGGACAGTCTTTATCATTTTTATAATCGAAGTCTGAAATATAATATCAAGAGCTTCGGAGATCTTGTGAATACGGTGTCCCCGGTTCACATCAGGCAGGAATCCCTGACCCAGGAAATTGTGGCTAAATTTGTGAAAATGGAAGGAGAGACGGAGGATTGTACGGTTTACGGAGATGAATTGATGTATCACGGAGTTAAGCTGAAACAAGCCTTTGCGGGTACAGGTTACAATGAAGAAGTTAGATTTTATCAGGATTTCGGATCCAGAATGTATTTTATGGAAAAGGAGGATACTTGACAGAATATATCCGATACAAGTATGATACAACTCTGAGACATATTTAAAAGAGAGAGAATATGTCAAAGAGGTGCGGATATGATGAAAATATTGATTGCAGAGGATGAAGAGCCTATTGCAAATCTGATAAAAATGAATTTGCGCAGAGCGGGATATGATTGTATCTGGGCAGCTGACGGTGAAAAAGCGGCGGATTTGATGGACAGTGAACATTTTGACCTTGTACTGCTGGATATTATGCTCCCCGGTATCGACGGTTATGAACTGATGGAGTATGCCAGGACTTTGGAACTCCCGGTTATCTTTTTGACCGCTCTTGGAAGTACGGAAAACAAAGTGAAGGGCTTGAAGATGGGAGCGGATGACTACCTGACCAAGCCCTTTGAAATTGTTGAGCTTCTTGCACGTGTGGAAGCAGTGCTTCGGAGATATCATAAGACGGAAGTGACCGTGGAAGTGTTTGACGTGGTGATTGATACAGCCTCCAGATCTGTAACAAGAGAAGGAAACGAGATTCCCCTGACGATGAAAGAGTTTGATTTGCTGCTTCTTCTTGCAAGAAACCGTAACATTGCACTTTACCGGGAAACGATTTATGAGGCGGTATGGGGAGGCGAATACATGGGGCAAAGCAGAACGGTGGATTTACACATTCAGAGATTGAAGAAAAAATTGGGCTGGGATAAGGAGATATCTGCAGTATACAAAGTGGGTTACCGGCTGGAGATGGAATAGGGCGGAGGATAGGATGAAATTTGCAGATAAGCTTTTTCTTGCCACAACTGCATTGCTGACAGCTATTTTTACGGTTTTTGGTATGTGGATGCTGTCCTCGAATTTTACAAGATTATTGGAAAGAGAAGTGGAACGGTGCAACAGTGCAAGCAGAATGTTCCACTTCCTGTTTGAGACGGGATATCAGTCTGCAGAGGAATTCGGGCAGGATTATGCTTTGTATAGAACTTTGGACAGTATAACGGAAAGTGTGGAAAGAGACGGAAGTTATTGTTTTGTCCTAAAGGAAGACGGAAGCTGGATGTACGGAAAAAGCTATATGGATGAAAAAAATCTTAACGAAGCGGCGAGTGAACTGGCAACGGCATTGAATGAAGAAAATGCTTGTGCGTATGTAATCCGGAAGAATGAGAAAGGGTTTTATCTGTTGACCGCATGTATGGCAAAAGCAGGGTCACCGGTGATTCTTGGCATTTGCAGTGAATTGACGGATATATATGAAATCAGGCAGGATTTGTTGACGCAGTATCGCATGGCTCTTGTTTTCCTGCTTTTGCTGGGAGGTGTATGTATTTATGTGTTATCCAGATATATTACCAGACCTATAAGCCGTCTCGGAAGAACAGCAAAACGGATTGCGGACGGAGATTATGAACTCAGAAGCGGAAAAAGCGGTACGGATGAAATAGGGCTTCTGGCGCAGGATTTTGACCGGATGGCGGATAGGCTGGTGGAACAGATGGAAGAAAAGACGTTGGAGGCAAAGCAGAAAGAGGATTTTACTGCGGCTTTTGCCCATGAATTGAAAACACCTTTAACATCTATCATCGGCTATGCGGATATGATGAACACCATGAAAATGAGCGAAAATGAGAGAGCAGAAGCAACTTACTATATTTACAGTCAGGGAAAACGTTTGGAAAGTCTTTCACACAAGCTTTTGGATTTGGTCAGCATGGACAAGAATCCGGTTATCCTGAAACCTGTTCAGACTAAGGAACTGGAGGAGATGATAAGAGCAACGGTACGTCCTGTTTGGGAAGAAATAAGCTTACACGGAAAGGTGGAGATGGATAAGGGGATTATCTGCGGGGATCGTGACCTATTACTTTCTTTATTCTTTAATCTTTTGGACAATGCCAGGAAGGCTATGGATAAGGGTGAAAAAGGGTTTATTCTTTTGAAAGGAACATCATTGATCGACGGGGGGTATGAGGTCAAGGTGGTGGACAATGGCAGGGGTATTCCCAAAGAAGATATCAATCGTATAACAGAAGCGTTTTATATGGTAGACAAGTCCCGTTCCCGAAGGGAAGGCGGCGCGGGAATCGGTATGGCACTATGTCAAAAAATCATTAAACTTCACAATGCTACATTACAAATAGACAGCAGATTGGGAGAGGGAACAGTTATGAAGGTTGTATTCCCAAAGAAAGAGAATTGAATGACTCAGGTAAAGAATAAAAAGAACAAAAATGAAGACAGGCGGTCTCAAGGTACCATCAAGCGGTATTGCTTTGGAGCAATTGTACTTGTTGTTTTGATAAGTACTGCTTTTCTTGTACCACGGCTGTTATTGGAATTACAGGATAATCTCAGATGCGGTAAGATAGTACTGACTGAGGCGGAAGAGATGGATATCACTTCTTTCAACACCGGCTATGAAAAAAATTTATATAAAAGGTTGTTTCGGTTCGCAAAGGAACTTGATGAGGGACAGCAGTTTTATGTAGGTTCTCAGGAGGTTGAAGATACCGAGGAAATTGAGGATTTTCTAAAGTCGGAAAATGGATTATATCAGGATAAATTCTGGATGTGGCTTGATATTGGAATAGTGCCGGATGATGTACTGATATATCTGCTTCGGCAGTGCAGACAATATGTAATTTATGGGGACGATTTTTCTGACGGTATGAATTTCCTTTTGTGGTATGTGGAATTGGGAGAGGAAGGGCAGACGATTTTAAAACTGTTGATAGATGCGGAAACGGGTGATTTTTACGGTATCTGTCTGGAGGAATCAGAGGATGCTCTGGCCCGGAGGGGATATACAGTTACAACAGGGGAATACAATCTGGAAGATTGCTTTCAAATGCAGACTGACGGTGATATGCTAGATTTGTGGTTTACATTTGCCTATTATTACGGAGGCCTGAAGGAATCTGAGATATTTCAAAACGCAGAAAAATACGGATATGATATCTATGCATCGGAAGGTGAAATTTATGCTTTAGATGCATATATAGAGACACCTTATAACAGTATAAACAGCGATTTTGATTATGAGAAGATTGGAAAGGTCTTGGAACAGTTAAAATGGGAGCTGAGCGAAGACCGTAATAGAATAGACTTTTTGTTTCCTTACGGTAGGAACGGAGAAATGGAAGACGGGAACATTTCGGAATTACGCTTTAGTCTGGAAGCAGATTGGGCTGCTACAATGAAAGATAAGAACAAATATTATAAATTAAAAACTTTTCTTGCGGGATTCCCGGAAATATATGAACGGATTCCGGAGTTTTCGGAATAGTTTTGCTCCTGTACCGATATATTTTAGAAAACGGTACAGGGGTTTTTATGTCTTTGGAGGATTGGATTCAAAAAATCGATAATCTGGTTTGGGGACCCTGGCTGCTGGTACTTCTTCTCGGAACAGGTATTTATCTGACGGTTCGGCTTCGATTCTTAAGCGTGAGAAACCTGAAATATGCCATGAAATGTGTCCTGGGTTCGGATAAGGATGAGACGCGGAATGAATATGAGCTTTCTGCCACCGAAAACTACAAAAAGAATAAATCCGGAAAGGTGTCATCTTTTTCGTCACTGACGACGGAACTTGCCGCAACAATAGGAACCGGTAATATTGTAGGGGTATCAACTGCGATGGTTTTGGGTGGTCCGGGTGCACTATTCTGGATGGTGGTGTCCGGCATTTTCGGGATGGCAACAAAACTGGTGGAGAGTACCCTGGCTGTAAAATACAGGGGAAAAAACGAAAAGGGTCAGACAGCCGGCGGACCCATGTATGTCATGGAAAAAGCTTTTCCAAATAGAAAGATAGGTCATTTCCTGGCAGTCAGTTTTGCGGTGTTTGCAGTGTTTGCCTCTTTCGGTATGGGAAATATGACTCAGGCAAACTCTATTGCAGATGCGTTGGATGTTACATTTCGGGTTTCAAAAGCAAATAGTGGACTGATTTTTACTGTTCTGACAATTCTGGTTGTGTTGGGCGGTATTGGTTTTATCGGTAAATTTACACAGCTTCTTGTGCCGTTAATGGGTATTATATACATGGCGGGAACAATAACTGTGATATTATTTCATTGGAAAAATATTCCAATGGCGATGGGAGGAATTATGACTGCAGCCTTTTCTCCTAAAGCGGTGTCAGGGGGCTTGTTCGGACATTTGACAACTTCTGCCATGGATGCCTTAAGATGGGGAATATCCCGAGGTATCTTTTCCAATGAAGCAGGTCTTGGAGCTGCCGGAATTTCAGCGGCGGCAGCGGATACCGATGATTACATTAAGCAGGGATATATCAGTATGACGGGAGTTTTTCTTGATACAATTGTCATATGTACGGCTACCGGGTTGGCGCTTGCATCTTCGGGAGTACTTGGCGCTTTGGATGAATCGGGAAAACCTTTGACGGGAACAGCGCTTACTTTGAAGGCATTTCATACAGTACTGGGAGATTTTGGAGAATGCTTTATCGCCATCTGTATTGTGTTATTTGCCTTTGCAACCATTATCGCATGGGCTTATCAGGGTGAGAGAGCCTTTGAATTTCTGATGAGGGGAAAAGTAAAATATAATTTGTTTTATCGTTTGTTATATGGATTTGTTGCGTTTGTAGGTTGCGTCTGTCCGCTACAGATGGTTTGGAATCTGTCGGACATTTGCAATGGGTTGATGGCAATACCAAATTTAATCTGTGTTCTGGTGTTGTCCGAAGAAATTTGTAAAGAGATTACAGCGAGAGAATATAGATGAAAAAAGCCGGGAAAGCATAGTTTTAAAAGTAAAAAAAGTTGTTGAATAGGAAAAAACATGCTATGATTATTGGCGCAGGCATTTTTGGCTGCGCTGTTTTTGTGTGAAATATTCAGAAAAATCTGACGTATGCCGGTTGACGTATGAAAGACAACATTTGAATGTGGATAGTAGAATAAAAACGAATGTACACGAGGAAAGATTATAACGGAGAAAGGAAAGAAATATGTCAAAAACAATTGAAAATTTTTTAAGGTATGCAAAAATAGACACGCAATCCAGTGAAACCACAGGTACGACGCCCAGTACGCGAAAACAACATGTGCTGGCAAAGTTACTGGTAGAGGAGTTGAAGGCTGTGGGAGCATCGGAGATCACGTATGATGAGGAACACTGTTATGTGTATGCTTCGATTCCTGCAACTTCCGGTTGCGAGGATGCAGCGGTTTTGGGATTTATAGCACATATGGACACTTCTCCTGCAGTGACTGACACAAATGTTAAACCACGTATAGTCGAAAATTATGATGGTAAGGATATTGTACTGAATGAAACGGAGAATATTGTATTTCGGGTAGAGGATTTCCCTGAGGTATTAAAATTAAAGGGGAAGGATTTGATTGTCACTGACGGAACCACATTGTTGGGTGCGGATGATAAGGCCGGTATTGCGGAAATCATGACAATGGCAGAATACTTGTTGAAGCATCCTGAAGTCAGACACGGGAAGATACGCATTGGTTTTACTCCTGATGAGGAAATCGGTGCGGGAGCAGATTATTTTGATGTTTCGCTTTTCGGAGCGGATTTTGCCTATACCGTGGATGGCGGAGAGCTGGGGGAGCTTGAAGATGAGACCTTTAATGCTGCATCCGGTAAGCTGATTATACACGGACGCAGTGTACATCCCGGAAGTGCTAAGGGAAAGATGATCAATTCTATTCTGGTGGCTCAGGAATTCCAGACACTTTTACCTGTATTTCAGAACCCAATGTATACAGAAGGATATGAGGGATTTTTTCACCTTGACGGTATTTCCGGAAATGTTGAAGAAACTGTTGCTGAATATATTATCAGAGATCATGACAGAAATTTGTTTGAACAGAAGAAAAAGATGTTTTTACAGTGCGCCGATTTCCTGAACCTGAAATATGGGGAAGGTACGGTTATTGCTGAGGTGAAGGATTCCTACTATAACATGAAGGAAGTCTTAAAGCCCCATGCGCATCTCATGGAGAATGCTTCCCTGGCATTGCGGGAGCTTGGCGCAGAACCGGTGATTTCTCCTGTCAGAGGAGGAACCGACGGCGCAAGGCTGTCTTACATGGGACTGCCATGTCCGAATCTCTGTACCGGCGGTGCCAACTATCACAGTCGCTTTGAGTATGCATGTGTTCAGTCCATGGAAACGGTGACGGAGCTTTTGATTAAGCTTTCAGGAATGTATGCGGATTTTAGAAAATAAATATATAATTCGCGTAAAGCAGATGTACAACTTGAACGATATTTAGAAAGGTAATATTAAATGCTTAACAACTTCACTTTAGAGAAAATAGATATAAATGCTCCAATCCCTGAAGAGGAAACCAAGCGGCAGTTTTACTTTATGGCAAAAGCAAAGAAGCACGTAGAAGCGCTTGCGGAGAAATTAGGACATGTTCCCACCTGCTGCGTCACCACTTTCGGCTGTCAGATGAATGCAAGAGATTCCGAAAAACTTGTAGGAATTCTGGAAAATGTAGGATATGAGATTATTGACAGCGAAAAGGCTGATTTCGTCATTTTCAACACCTGTACCGTCAGGGATAATGCAAATCAACGTGTATACGGACGGTTGGGAGAATTAAACGGCTATAAGAGACGTAATCCTCATATGAAGATTGCCCTTTGCGGATGTATGATGCAGGAGCCTGCTGTCATTGAGAAAATCAAGAAAAGCTATGGCTTTGTGGATCTGATTTTCGGCACACATAATATATTCAAATTTGCAGAGCTGTTGTGTGCTTCCTTCGAGACAGAGGGGATGCTCATTGATATCTGGAAGGATACGGATAAAATCGTGGAAGATTTGCCTGTTGAGCGAAAGTATTCTTTTAAGTCCGGTATTAATATCATGTTCGGATGTAATAATTTCTGCAGCTATTGTATAGTCCCGTATGTGCGGGGACGGGAGAGAAGCAGAGAGCCGAAGGACATTATTCGGGAGATTGAGACGTTGGTTGCTGATGGCGTGGTGGAAATTATGTTGCTGGGCCAGAACGTAAACTCCTATGGAAAGAATCTGGAAGAGCCTGTCACCTTTGCACAACTTCTTCGGGAGGTGGAAAAGATTGAGGGATTACAGAGAATCAGGTTTATGACCTCACATCCCAAGGATTTGTCCGATGAACTGATTCAGGTAATGAAAGAGTCCAAAAAGATATGCAGACATCTGCATCTGCCCCTGCAATCCGGTTCCACAGAGATTTTAACACGAATGAACAGACGATATACCAAGGAGCAATATGTGGATCTTGCCATGAAAATAAGAAGGGAAATCCCCGATATTGCCATCACCACAGATATTATTGTCGGATTTCCGGGAGAAACCTCGGAGGACCTTGAGGAAACCATTGATGTTGTGAAAACAGTTAAGTTTGACAATGCCTTTACTTTTATTTATTCCAAGCGTACCGGAACTCCTGCCGCTGCCATGGAAAATCAGGTACCTGAAGAGCAGGTGAAGGAAGGCTTTGACAGACTGTTAAAGGTGGTACAGGAAACTGCCAGAGAACAGGTGGCAAAATATCAGGGTAAGGTAATGGATGCGTTGATTGAAGAAGTCAACGACAGCGACAATACAAAAGTGACGGGAAGACTTTCCAACAATACCGTCGTTCATGTGCCCGGGGATGCCTCCATGATTGGTAAAATCGTACCGGTTTCGCTGGATGAATGTCACGGATTTTACTACATTGGGCATGTAGTGGAGTAAGGATGGAGATAGTATACAGAAAAGCATTCGGGAAATGCATGTTAAAAAGGAAATATAAATCATGACTAAAGCTCTCAAAACTACTTTTCAACATATTGAGGCAGCACCGGGACAACGAATTTTGGTAATCAGTGATATTCATGGACATTTCAATCATCTTGTTCAGCTTCTTCGAAAGATGGAGTACAACGGGGATGATATACTTGTAATTGTCGGTGATTTGGTAGATAAGGGGCCGGAGAGTCTTCGGGTGGTTCAGTATGTCATGGATTTGTGCAGACAGCATCCTGTCTATGTTTCCGCCGGAAATGTGGATATGGGTAGACTTTGGATGATTGAAGATGATTCACAGGAAGAAGCGGAAAGCTTTATCAGTTTTTTGAAATGGAATCAGGAATACTGGGGGAGTAGCTTCTGTCAGGAAATGCTTGCAGATATAGGTATCGGCCTTCATCAACTGACGGCTGAAAATGTTTTGGAATATAAACGACAGCTGAGAAGTCATTTTCAGGTAGAACTTGAATTCCTGAGGAGTCGTCCTACTATCTTGACAGCAGGTAAATATTTGTTTGTACATGGTGGTGTGCCTACGGATGATATAGGGAAACTGGAAGGAACAGATGCAAAAGCATATCTGAAAAATGATAATTTCCTGAATCAGGGATATCAATTTCAAAATTACACTGTGTTAACAGGGCATTGGCCTACCTGCCTTTACCGGAATGAATATGAGGATGTGAGTCCTTTGTTTGACAAAGAGAAAGGGATTATCTGTATTGATGGCGGTTGTGGATTGAAGTCTTCCGGTCAGCTGAACGGAATCATTCTTCCGGATTGCAGGGCAAATATGGAGGAAATTTATTGGACAAGCTATGATAAATATCCCGTAGTAAAAGCGCTGGATAAGCAGGAAGATAAACCTGCATCTTTACATATTCAGTATTTTGACAGTCAGGTTGAAATTCTAAATTGTCAGAAAGAAGATACAGAACCCCAGGGTACAGAAACACAGAGTACAGAACCCCAGGATAGTAAGACTCCGGATAGAGAAAAAAAGGATACGGAAATCCGGGAAAAAATTTGTACAATCAGGCATTTGTCAACGGGGAAAATTCTGGAGGCACCCAGGAAATGGATTTCCAATTGGGGCAATCAGGAATTTCACTGTGATGACTATTGTGATGCGGTTTTGCAGGTTGAACCGGGAGAAATGCTGTCGGTTTTATTTGAGGCAGGGGCGAAACGTTATGTGAAAAGTCGCGGAAGAATTGGCTGGTATTATGGAGAAGCAGAACCAGTCAGCACAAAACTGCAGCTTGTGAAAGGGGCACCCCAAGGCGGGAATTGGCGCAGGGAGCGGGAACTTGCAGTATACAGATTGTTAGATGAACTAGGACTTGTATATGAAAGAATTGACCATGATGAAGCCAACACCATGGAGGCATGTCAGGCAGTAGACGAGGTGCTGGATGCGGTTATCTGTAAAAATCTGTTCCTTTGTAATCAGCAGAGGACAAAATTTTATCTGTTGATGATGCCGGAGGGGAAAAAATTTAAAACGAAAGAATTGTCCAAACAGATTAACAGTGCCAGACTTTCATTTGCGGAAGCCATGTATATGGAGGAGTTCCTTCATATCACTCCCGGTTCTGTCAGTGTCATGGGTCTGATGAATGATAAGAATAACCGGGTACAGCTTCTGATTGATAAGGATGTACTAAAGGGAGAACGGTTTGGCTGTCATCCCTGTATGAATACCTCGAGCATAAGAATGAGCCTGAAGGATTTGCGGTATAAGTTCCTGCCTGCTGTAAGCCATGAACCTGTATTTGTAGAACTGAATGGCGGGGATTAGTGAGAAAAATCTGCTATATGTGCCGTCTGCGAAATGGGGAATAAAGGAAAATCAGCCGGGGAACTGTCAAATTGTAAAAAAGAATTGCAATTGTGTCAAAATAGGAATATGATAAAATCCGTGTCGTCCTATAGAAATGTGAGCCGATACGGATTTTGAATTTACTTATGAGGAGAATCAAAATGGACAAGTTAAAACCAAAGCTTTTTTCGGTGATGAAGACCTACACGAAAGAGCAGTTTATCAAGGATGTGATTGCGGGAATTATCGTTGCAATCATTGCACTGCCTCTTTCCATTGCGCTGGCAATTGCGTCCGGTGTCGGACCTGAAGCCGGTATTTACACTGCAATTATTGCAGGATTCTTTGTGGCATTTCTGGGCGGAAGCCGAGTACAGATTGCAGGACCCACAGCAGCTTTTGCCACAATTGTTGCCGGTATTGTGGCAAAGGACGGAGTGGAAGGCCTGATGGTTGCAACCATTATGGCAGGTTTGTTTCTGATACTGATGGGCTTCTTGAGATTCGGAAATCTACTGAAGTTTATTCCCTATACCATCACTACAGGATTTACCGCAGGTATTGCGGTTACTCTGTTTATCGGTCAAATTAAGGATTTTGGGGGTATTATTTATCAAAACGGCGAGAACCCCATTGAAACGCTGGAGAAGGTTGAAGCTCTTATTACAAATATAACAACAATTAACTGGCAGGCTGTCGCTATAGGAGCCCTTGCGCTGGCAATTCTGATTATCTGGCCCAAGTTTTTTAAGAAGATTCCCGGCTCACTGATTGCGGTAGTGGTTACCGCTGCAATTGTAGAATTGTGTAAGCTGGATGTGAACACAATAGGCAAAGCCTTTACCAACATTCAGGCGGGTTTTCCGAAGCTGACATTGAGCGCCTCTGTACTTTCCTTCGATATGATTCGTTCTCAGCTTTCCAATGCGGTTACCATAGCATTGCTTGCGGGCATTGAATCTCTGCTTTCGGCGGTTGTTGCGGACAGTATGATAGGTTCCAAACATCGTCCTAATATGGAACTGATCGCACAGGGTGTTGCAAATATCGGTTCTGCGTGCTTTGGAGGTATCCCTGCAACGGGAGCCATTGCCAGAACTGCCGCAAATATTAAAAACGGCGGACGTACACCAATTTCCGGAATTGTACATTCCGTGACACTGCTTTTGGTTGTGGTATTTTTAATGCCTCTTGCAAAGCTGATTCCCATGCCTTGCATTGCGGCTATTCTGTTTCAGGTGGCTTACAATATGAGCGGCTGGCGTAATTTTGTGAAGCTTTGCAAATCCTCTCCCAAAAGCGATATTCTGGTACTTGCAACAACCTTCCTTCTGACGGTTATCTTTGATCTTGTAGTGGCCATTGAAGTAGGAATTGTACTGGCTGCCATTCTGTTTATGAAGAGAATGAGTGATGTTACGGAGGTATCGGGCTGGAAGTACATTGATGATGAAAACGATCCGGAAAGCATAGAGCTGATGGCTGTTCCCGCTCATACTTGTGTATATGAAATTTCAGGCCCCATGTTCTTTGCTGCGGCAGAGAAGATTTTGAATATTTCCATCAAGGAAGATACAAAGGTACTTGTCATCCGTATGCGAAGTGTAAATGCCATAGATGCTACGGCGATGAGGAATCTGGAACAGCTCGTTGAAGACTGTGAAAAGAAAAATGTAAAGGTGGTTCTTTCCCATGTGAATGAGCAGCCTATGAAGGTAATGGAAAAGGCAGGACTGGTAGAACGGGTGGGAAAAGATAATTTCTGCAGCCATATTGAGGAAGCGTTAAAACGTGCTGAAGATATTCAGAGAAAATAAAAGTATGGACGTACGAGAGATTTTCGTAAGTTTGATATATGAGGTACTCACGAGAGCTCGAAAGATTTACAAATACAATATTTTGTGGTAAGATTAAGGCAAATGCGCAATTCATTGTGCGTTTGCCTTTTTAGTGATTCGTATATTTGAACCGATAAAGAGAAGCGTTAGAACAGGAGCGTTAACGAAGATGGCGGAACAGCAGATTGCGGTGGAAGATCTGACCCCCATGATGCAACAATACATGGAGACCAAAAAACAATATCAGGATTGTATCCTTTTTTATCGTCTGGGAGATTTTTATGAAATGTTCTTTGATGATGCCCTGACAGCATCAAAAGAGTTGGAAATTACCCTGACGGGGAAGGCCTGCGGGTTAGAGGAAAGAGCCCCCATGTGCGGAATTCCTTATCATGCTGTCGAAGGATATTTGACCAAGTTAGTCAGCAAGGGATATAAAGTTGCAATTTGTGAGCAGATGGAAGATCCAAAACTGGCAAAGGGTCTGGTAAAAAGGGAAGTCATTCGAATCGTGACTCCGGGAACCAACTTAAATGTACAGTCTCTGGAAGAATCTAAAAATAATTTTTTGATGTGCATTACGTATACCCCCACTAAAATAGGAATATCCGTTGCTGATGTTACAACAGGAGATTACTATTTGACAGAGGTGGAGGATTTAAAGAAGCTGAATGATGAGCTTATGAAATATGAGCCCTCAGAAATTGTATGTAATGAAGCTTTTCTGGTGAGCGGATTTGATGTAGATAACCTGAAGACCAAATATCATATCTCTGTTAACGCACTGGAACCTCATATTTTTGATGACGAGGGATGTAAACGTATATTACTGCGTCATTTTAAGGTAAATACATTAATCGGCTTGGGAATAGAGGATTTTCCCGTAGGTATGATTGCAGCCGGAGCCTTGCTTCAGTATCTTTATGATACTCAAAAGACGGATTTGGCTCATTTTACACATATTTACCCGTATCTTACAAACAAATATATGTTGTTGGACAGTGCTACAAGGAGAAATCTGGAGCTTGCGGAAACGCTTAGGGACAAGCAGAAAAGAGGCTCTCTTCTCTGGGTGCTGGATAAAACAAAAACTGCCATGGGCGGAAGGCTTCTTCGAAGCATGTTGGAGCAGCCTCTGATTGATAAGGCAGAGATGGAGAAGCGACTGGATGCTATTGAAGAATTGTGTAAGGACAGTGTTTCCAGAGATGAGATAAGGGAATATTTAAATCCGATATACGATTTGGAAAGGCTGTTGAGTAAGGTGACTTATAAAACGGCAAACCCAAGAGATTTTATTGCATTTCGCAATTCCCTGGAGATGCTTCCTGCCATCAAAAAGGTTCTCAAAGCCTTTGAAAAGGAAGAACTGACATCCATTGAGAAGGAGATTGACGGACTTGAGGATATTTATCAGTTGATTCTGAATTCCATTGAGGAAGAACCTCCCATTACGATTCGTGAGGGAGGGATGATAAAGGATGGTTTTGATGAGACGATTGATATGCTCAGGAGAGCAAAGCACGACGGGAAAAAGTGGCTTGCTGAGCTGGAAGAGCAGGATCGTGAGAGAACAGGCATCAAGAATCTTCGTATCAAGTATAATAAAGTCTTCGGATATTACTTTGAGGTGACCAATTCATATAAGGATTTAGTGCCGGATGATTACATCCGGAAGCAGACACTGGCTAACGCAGAGAGATATACCACACCACGTTTGAAAGAGTTGGAGGACACAATATTAAATGCGGAAGATAAGCTGACAACGCTGGAATATGATCTTTTCTGCAAAATCCGGGAATCTATTGCAATGGAGCTTGAGCGTATTCAGCGTACGGCGAAAGCAATTGCAAGATTGGACGTATATGCCTCTCTCTCTCTGGTCTCGGAAAGAAATCATTATGTGCGTCCGAAGCTGAATGAAAAAGGCGTCATCGACATAAAGGATGGGCGGCATCCGGTTGTAGAGCAGATGATTAACAACGATATGTTTATTGCAAATGATACCTATCTGGACAACGGAAGCCATTGTATCAGTATCATCACAGGCCCCAATATGGCTGGTAAATCTACGTATATGAGGCAGACTGCCCTGATTGTGCTCATGGCGCAGGTAGGCTGCTTCGTGCCGGCGAAGAGCGCAAATATTGGTATTGTAGACAGAATTTTTACGAGAGTCGGTGCTTCCGATGATCTGGCCAGCGGACAATCTACCTTTATGGTAGAAATGAATGAGGTGGCAAATATTTTACGGAATGCCACATCAAACAGCTTGTTGATTCTGGACGAAATCGGACGCGGAACTTCTACCTTCGATGGATTGAGTATTGCCTGGGCTGTGATTGAACATATCAGCAATCGTAAGCTTTTGGGAGCTAAGACATTGTTTGCAACCCATTATCATGAGTTAACCGAACTGGAAGGTAAGATGAGTAATGTAAACAATTATTGCATTGCAGTGAAGGAATGCGGGGACGATATTGTATTCTTAAGAAAAATAATCAAGGGTGGAGCGGACAGGAGTTACGGTATTCAGGTTGCCAAGCTGGCCGGAGTCCCCGACATGGTTATCGACAGGGCAAAGGAGATTGTGGAGCAGCTCACCGACAATGATATTACGGAAAAGATTCAAAGTATCGCGGTGGATGTGAAGGGAGATAGCAAAGCGAAAAAGCAGCCGAAGCTGGACGAAGTGGATTTGGCACAGATGTCTCTGTTTGACACTGTGACGGATGAAGATGTGTTGAAAGAACTGATGGAGGTTGAAGTAAACACTATGTCTCCCCTGGATGCATTAAATACGCTTTACAGGCTGCAGAATAAGCTGAAGAACCGCTGGCAGGGATGAAAGACTCCTGACGGAATAAGTTGTAATGACGGGAAAATTTTTGAGTGGATAAAAGCGGGAATTTAGAAAGGATTTCAGATGGCACAGATACATATCCTGGATTCTGAGACAATCGATAAGATAGCGGCAGGGGAAGTGGTGGAACGTCCCTCCAGTGTGGTAAAAGAACTGGTAGAAAATGCTATTGATGCGGGAGCAACTGCGATTACCGTTGAAGCAAAAGAAGGCGGCATAGAGTTTATAAGAGTGACGGATAATGGCTGCGGTATGGAGAGAAAACAGCTTCGAACGGCATTTTTACGCCATGCAACCAGCAAAATTGAAAATGCAGAAGATCTGATGCGGATTTCCAGCCTGGGTTTTAGAGGAGAAGCATTATCCAGTATTGCAGCGGTAGCAAAAGTGGAGGTTATCACAAAAACTGCTGACAGTGTGACGGGGAGCAGAATTTTGCTGGAAGGCGGGAGAGAAATCAGTTTTGATGAGGTTGGAGCTCCCGACGGAACTACATTTTTAATGAGAAATCTCTTTTACAATACCCCCGTCAGACGTAAATTCTTAAAGCAGCCTGCAACAGAAGGCAGCTATATAGCTGATTTAATGGAGCATCTTGCTCTATCCAGACCGGATATCTCATTTAAACTGGTCATGGGTAACCAGATGAAGTTTCACACATCCGGAAATGGAGACCTCCGGGAAGTAATTTATCGGATTTACGGACGGGATGTTGCAAATCAACTTGTACCGATTCAAACGGAACAGGACGGGATTAAGATAGAAGGCTATCTTGGGAAACCGGTTCAGGTACGTTCCAACAGAAATTTTGAGATTTATTTTATCAACGGAAGATTCATCCGAAGCAACATTGTTTCCAGAGCAGTGGAAGAAGGCTATAAAGAATATCTGATGCAGCATAAATTTCCGTTTTGTGTGCTGCATATCACCATGGATACAAACCGGGTGGATGTCAATGTACATCCTACAAAGATGGATGTACGTTTTACCAATGCCATGGGCTTCAGCGCTTATCTTTGCGGTTCAGTGAAGTATGCACTGAAACATCATGAAATGATACCGGAAGCATTACTCTCTGATGAAAGGGAGCAAAAGGCGGAGGAAAGACAGGAGAAAATACAGCGCGAGAAAGAAAAAACGCCGGAACCTTTTGAACGAAAAAGGAGTGTCGCCTATCGTGTTGAAGAAGAGACCAGGTATGAAGCGCAGCGTACCAAAATGCAGGAATTTATTCAAAATCCTGTATGGACAAGGGTAAAAGGTAATGAAGAATCGATTCATACAGAGGAAGAAGCTCCTAAAATGCAACAAAATCAGTCAATATCGGAAGATATCGAGACATTCTTTACAGAGACCTCGGAGTTCCGAAAAATGCCTGATAAGCATCAGACAGCTGAGATAACATCCTACAGTGAACCCGAACAGAAAGAGGCGGAAAATACTCAACTTAATCTTTTTGAGGAGAAGCTTCTCACGGAGGACAATCGTTCTAGATTTCGAATTATCGGACAGGTATTTGAAACATACTGGCTGATTGAATTTGAAAACAAACTTTTGATGATAGATCAGCATGCAGCACATGAAAAGGTTAATTATGAGCGACTGATGAAACAGTTTCACGAAAAAAATGTGGTATCCCAGTCACTGATGCCTCCGGTAGTTGTCAGCCTGTCTGCCCGTGAAGAATCCGTATTAAATGAAAATATGGAAGTGTTTTCCGAATTGGGATTTGAAATAGAAAGCTTCGGAGGCAGCGAATATGCTCTGAGAAGTGTTCCGGCTGATTTGTACGGCTGTGAGGAAAAGGAAATGTTTTTGGAAGTGCTGGATCAGCTTGCAGAAGGGGGAAACTTTGGCGGAATCCGTGTCGTTGAAGAGAAAATTGCTTCCATGTCATGCAAAGCGGCGGTTAAAGGAAATAATTGCTTAAGTCTGCAGGAAGCGGAAGCTTTGATTGATGAACTGCTTACTTTGGAGAATCCATATAATTGTCCGCATGGAAGACCGACTATTGTTACCATGACAAAGGCGGAGATGGATAAAAAGTTCAAGAGAATCGTCAATTAATCATCCTTTAAATGAAGGGAGGTGCTCAGATTAATGAATGTTTTATTTGAAAAAAATGAAAATGAGCGTCGTCCCATGATTGTACTTACGGGACCTACGGCTGTCGGTAAAACAAAACTTTCCATCGCGTTGGCGAAAGCTGTTGACGGTGAGATTATCTCAGCGGATTCCATGCAGGTCTACCGCTATATGGATATCGGTTCCGCAAAAATCACACCGGGAGAAATGGAGGGAGTACCTCATCATTTAATCGATATTTTGGAGCCTTGGGAGTCCTTCAATGTGGTCATTTTTAAGGAAAAATGTGAGGAGGCTTTAAAGGGAATCTATGAGCGTGGGCATATACCCATTGTGACCGGCGGAACAGGATTTTATATTCAGGCACTTTTGAGGGACATTGATTTTACGGAGAATGAGGAAAATACGGAATACAGGGAATACTTGGAAAAACTGGCAGCCGATAAGGGAGCGGAGTATCTGCATGAAATGCTTTTGAAGGTTGACCCTGCTTCAGCAGAAGCAATTCATGCAAACAATGTTAAACGTACAATCAGAGCGCTGGAATTTTTCAAACAGACAGGAGAACAGATTTCTAAACATAATGAGCAGGAAAAGGAAAAGACAAGTGTTTATAATTCCTGCTATTTTGTACTGAATGATGAGCGTGAAAAACTTTATGCACGTATTGAACAGCGTATAGACGAAATGTTGCAAGCAGGGCTTGTTGAAGAAGTTCGGTCTCTGAAAAAAATGGGATGCGAAAAAGGGATGGTTTCCATGCAGGGGCTGGGGTATAAAGAGCTTTTAGCCTGGCTGGACGGGGAGTGCACCTATGAACAGGCAGTGGAGATTCTGAAACGTGATACAAGGCACTTTGCAAAACGTCAGCTGACCTGGTTCCGCAGAGAAAAAGATGTAATTTGGGTCAACAAAAATGATTTTCATTATGATGAAGATAAAATATTGGAATTTATGCTTAATGAGTTGAAAAACAGAAAAATTGTAAAAAACGGAATGGAGCAAGGATTAAGATGAAGCCATCAATTTATTTCTTTTCCGGTCCCTGCGGATGCGGAAAGTCAACATTGGCTGACGCATATGCAAGAAAGCTTATATTTGATGGGGTAAGAAATCAGGTTTATGTCATTCACGGCGATGACTTTATGAACGGATTTATCAAGACGGAAGAATACGAAGCACAGTTGTATTATGTTGTGTTGACAGCTTCGGAAGAAACATTAAAGCAGAAGATTGCAGACCGGGGGATATTGAAATAACCGAACGCTCCCTGTTCCCGAAAAATGAGCTGGATCATATGCCGGAAAATCAGGGGCATCTTTTTGAGAATACCTGGATGACGGTGGAACAGGAGTTGTCAGAACTGGATATAAATCGCTTTTTAGTAGGAAAGGAACAGGAGGAAGGCGTCAGCCGATAATGAAATGAGTGAATTGAAGGAAATGTATGCCCGCATGGGGATAAAACAGGAAGTGTATGAGTACGGAAAAGCAGTTTTGGAAAAACTGGAATCCCGGTTCCGGGAAATTGATCAAAATGCGGAATACAATCAGCTTAAGGTTGTTAGGGCTATGCAGGAATGTCGGGTCAGTGAGGCATGTCTGCTTGGAACAACCGGATACGGCTATAATGATTTGGGCAGAGATACTCTGGAACAGGTTTACGCAGAGGTATTTCATACGGAGGATGCTCTGGTACGCCCCCAGATTACCTGTGGAACACACGCTCTTGCGCTGGCATTGATGAGTAATCTGCGTCCGGGAGATGAGCTCCTGTCTCCTGTGGGAAAGCCATATGATACGCTTGAGGAGGTAATCGGGATCAGGCCTTCCAAAGGCTCTCTTGCAGAGTACGGAATTACTTACAGGCAGGTTGATTTACTTGAGGATGGAAATTTTGACTATGAGAATATTAAAAAGGCAATTAATCCTAAAACAAAACTTGTAACAATTCAGCGTTCCAAGGGCTATCAGACCAGACCTACACTGTCGGTGAAACGCATAGGAGAATTAATATCTTTTATAAAGGGTATTAAATCGGATGTCATCTGCATGGTGGACAACTGTTACGGTGAATTTGTGGAAATTACAGAACCAAGTGATGTGGGCGCAGATATGGTAGTGGGGTCTCTGATTAAAAATCCCGGCGGAGGACTGGCGCCTATTGGCGGATATATTGCAGGAAAGAAGGATTGTGTCGAGAATGCCGCATTTCGGCTGACCTCTCCCGGGCTTGGCAAGGAGGTGGGCGCATCTCTTGGCGTTTTGAAGGATTTCTATCAGGGACTTTTTCTTGCGCCGACAGTGACCGCATCTGCATTGAAGGGTGCTGTGTTTGCTGCTAATTTGTATGAACCGCTGGGATATGCAGTGGTGCCGAACAGCACTGAAAGCAGACACGACATTATTCAGGCTATCACTTTCGGTACACCTGAAGGAGTCATTGCTTTTTGCCAGGGAATTCAGGCTGCAGCCTCTGTTGACAGTCATGTGACACCGGAGCCATGGGATATGCCCGGATATGATTCGAAGGTAATTATGGCGGCAGGTGCTTTCGTATCGGGGTCCTCCATCGAACTTTCGGCAGACGGTCCGATAAAGCCTCCGTATGCCGTATATTTTCAGGGCGGGCTTACCTGGCAGCATGCAAAGTTTGGAATTTTAAAATCTCTTCAGGCAATTGTCGATAAAGGGTTGGTGGATCCGAAAAGACTGAAACTGTAGCATATCGTCGAAAAAGATAAAAATTAATTCTTTGATTTTTGTGTACAGCCCTTTGATTTTGTGGTACTATATAAAGACGTATGGAACGTATTTACCAAGGGTGGAAAAACTGCCTGGAATACTAAGGAAAGATGAGGAGTAATCTTGAAAAAAAGTAGTTGGTTGCCGGTTCTGCTTGTATTGGTGGGCTTTGTAATCGGCGGATTTATCGGTTCTTATTTTGAAGGCAGTTTCTTAAATTATGGGAAAGCTTTTGGATTGAGTTCACCTATTGTACTGGATATGGGATTTTTTGTCCTGACCTTCGGCCTGACAATCAACATAACCATTGCAAGTGTTATCGGTGTAGTACTGGCGCTGGTTGTCTATCGTTTCATCCGTTAGTTGTGTAAATTCATGATGTGTCGGAGAAGGTAGAAGGAGACACACGTGAAAAAAAGGACTACCGAAATTGTTCAGGAACTTCCATATGAGAGATTTCTGCGCTTTGGCCCCGAAAATCTGACGGAAGCCGAACTGTTGGCAATCATCATCCGAACGGGTACAAAGGAAAGCAGTGCTCTGCAACTTGCCGAACGGGTTTTACAGTTGACCCGATATCCGAAAGAAGGTCTGCTGGGGCTACATGATTTGACGTTGGAAGAACTGAAAAGTGTCAAAGGTATCGGTGAAGTAAAAGCAATAAAACTGAAATGTATTGCCGAACTTTCCAAAAGAATCAGCACAGCGTCCGCCAGCGAAGGAATCTGTTTTCAGACATCAGCTCAGGTGGCAGCCTGTTATATGGAACAGCTCAGACATCGTGCCACGGAATGTGTGATTTTATTATGCCTTGATACAAAATGCAGGCTTATCCGTGAAACAAAGCTGTCAGAGGGAAGTGTGAGAATGTCTCTGATATCACCGAGAGAGATTTTTTTGGAGGCATTTGAGGCAAAAGCGGTTAATATTCTGCTGATTCACAATCATCCCAGCGGAGACCCAACTCCCAGCGCAAGCGATATAAAACTGACAGATATTGTCAGGGAGATGGGTGATAAAATGGGCATACCATTGTTGGATCATATCATTATAGGAGATAATATTTATATCAGTTTCAAGGAGAAATTCTGGCTCCTGAACAAGTGATTTTCATTATTTACGATTAGAAAGGGGTTGTCATTTTGGCAAACAATGCATTTGGTATCGACCTTGGTACAAACAACATCAAAATTTACAGCAGGAGTGATGACAGTATTCTTATTGAAAAGAATATGATTGCCATTGAAAACAAAAATACTCTGTTTGCTTACGGGGATTCTGCATTTGAAATGTATGAGAAAGCACCCGGAAATATTCATATTTCTTATCCGCTTTCAAACGGCGTTATTGCAGACATAAAGAATATGGAAACTCTAGTGCGTTATTTTATCAATGATTTGCAGAAAGGGAATACAAAACCTGCAGATTTCTTTATTGCTGTTCCGACAGATGTAACAGAGGTTGAAAAGAGGGCATTTTACGACCTTATAAAGGATGCCGGGGTAAAGGCCAGGAAAATTATGGTTGTAGAAAAGGCTGTGGCAGACGGACTCGGTCAGGATATTGACGTGAAGAATTCCCAGGGTGTGCTGGTGGTGAACGTTGGATATGAAACCACTGAAATCTCCATCCTGTCCCTGGGCGGAATCGTATTAAGCCGATTGATAAAGACAGGGGGTCAAAAGTTCGATGAGGCAATCAAAAATGCCGTTAGAAGAGAATTCAGTCTGATAATCGGTGGCAAAACAGCAGAGACTGTTAAGATTTCCTTAAATGAGCTGGAAGAGGACGGAAGAGGCGCCATTGTTTACGGGCGCGATATCGTAACAGGTCTTCCGGTGGAGAGAGAAATTCCCACAAAACTGGTGGATGAATGTTTGGAAGAGCATTTCAATACAATCGTCGACAATGTTAAGGTTATTCTGGAGCGAACCCCGCCGGAACTTGCGGCTGATATTTATCGTCATGGTATCTATCTGACAGGTGGCGCATCTCAGGTAAGTCATCTGGCTGAGAGAATGGCTTCCGGTACGGGCCTGAAGGTAAATGTATCGGAAAATCCTACAACAAGTGTAGTTTTGGGACTTGCTAAAATTATCAAGGACGATAACTATAAATCCGTAGCTTATGCAATTGAAGGGATGAGTAAATGAGCCCAGTAATAAAACGGAAAGGGGAGAGTTTTACTTTGCCGAGTAAATATCTCCTCTTAATTTTGACAATTCTCTGTACTATGCTGATGTTGGTAACCTTTGGTACGGATGTATTTAACAAACCATTAAATTCTGTCGTGGGATATGTGATTGTACCTTTTCAACAGGGTATCGGCAAGGTCGGCGGATGGCTTTCCAACCGTTCGGAAGAGTTGATACAAATTCGTACTCTTTTGGATGAAAATGCAAAATTGAAAGAAGAAGTTGCCAGACTGACTGAGGAGAATACGCTGCTGCAGCAGGATAAATATGAATTAAATAATCTTCGTGAACTGATGGAACTGAGCGAACAGTACGGAGAGTATAATAAAGTAGGTGCCAGAATCATTGCCAGAGATTCCGGTAACTGGTATTCCTCTTTTATCATTGACAAAGGAAGCAATTCCGGTTTTTCTGTAGATATGAATGTGATTGCGGGCGGCGGACTTGTAGGAAGAATAACATCCGTCGGGCCGAATTGGTCAAGGGTGACGTCTATTATTTCTGACAACAGCAATGTAAGCGGTATGACCCTTGCAACGGAAAATAACTTGATTGTATCCGGTGACCTGAAGTTAATGGCGGAAAACTGTATTACCTTTTCTCAACTTGTTGACAGCCAGAATCTTGTTGCGGAGGGAGATAAGGTTGTAACCTCAAACATCAGTGATAAATTTTTGCCGAATATTTTAATCGGATATATCAGTTCTATTGATATTGATGCAAATAATCTGACTAAATCAGGGCGGATTACTCCTGCGGTGGACTTTGAACATCTGGAGGAGGTTCTTGTCATCACGGATATGAAACAGACTGTGTCAGAAGAATAACCGGGAGGACTTATGCTCAGAAAATTTGTGGTAGCGATATTTATCATTGTGAGTTTTGTATTGCAGTGCAGTGTGTTCGGAAATTTTGCCCTTGCAGGAATCATTCCGAACCTCATGATTATTTTGACATCTTCCTTCGGGTTTATGCGGGGGGAGAAGGAAGGTTTGATTATCGGATTTTGCTGTGGCCTTTTGAGTGATATTTGTTTTGGCGGATTCTTGGGGTTTTATGCACTGGTTTTGATGTACATAGGTTTTTTAAACGGTAAATTCAGTCGTATTTTTTATCCGGAGGATATCAAACTGCCTATTGCATTAATTATAACCAGTGATTTATCCTACGGCATTATCTGCTATATGCTTATGTTCATGCTTCGGGGAAGATTTCAATTTGGATATTATTTTATGCATATCATTTTACCGGAAGCATTGTATACCATTGTTGTTACTATGTTCTTGTATCCTCTGATTTTGAAGGTGAACGAGAAACTGGAGGCCCACGAGAAAAGGAGAGCTCAGAAATTTGTTTGATGAATTGAGAGATAAAATCATAAGTTTTTTTACCAGCAGATTGACGTTGTTTACTTTGGTTTTTCTTGTTTTAGTAGGAATTCTGATTTACCGGTGCTTTGATTTGCAGATTGTACACGGAGAAGAATATCTGGAAAATTTTGTGCTTCAAATCGAAAAAACAAGAGATATTTCCAGTACCAGAGGAAATATCTACGACAGAAACGGAAATGTTCTGGCATATAATGAGCTGGCATATTCTGTGAAAATCGAGGATGTCTTTGAATCAGGCAGCAAAAAAAATACAAATTTGAATGCAACCATTATGAAATTGATTGATATGATTGAACAAAATGGGGATCATGTCATTTCCGATTTTAAAATTGTGGTAAACGAAGACGGTGAGTTTGCATTTAATGTGGAAGGGACAAGCCTATTAAGATTTTTGGCAGATGTGTACGGTAAGAAGACAATCAGTGAATTGGATGATGAAATGAGAGCATCCACTGCCAGAGAAATCATGGAGTATCTCAGCAGAAGTTCTTTGTTTGCCATTGGAGAATACGAAGACCCTGATAACAAAAAAAGCAAATTCATTCCGGGTAAAGGGTATAGCAATGAAGAATGGCTGAAACTGGTAACGATTCGATATGCGATGAATTTGACATCCTACCGAAAATATATCGGAACGACAGTCGCAACTGATGTCAGTGAAAAAACTGTTGCGGTAATTATGGAAAATACCGAAGAACTACCCGGCGTAACCATTGTTGAAGATACGGTGAGAAAGTATGTGGACAGCAAGTATTTTGCGCATGTTTTAGGATATGTAGGAAAAATTTCTTCGGATGAATTGACAGAACTCAATGAAGAGTTGGCAAATCAGGGAAAAGGGACTGATGTTTATAATATCAATGCTGTCGTCGGTAAAAGCGGAATTGAATCCTATATGGAAACCACATTGCAGGGCGTAAAAGGTTACGAAAAGGTAATCGTTGACAATACGGGCAAGGTGATTTCCATCGAAGAACGACAGGAAGCCCAGGCGGGCAAAGATGTTTATTTAACCATTGATATGGAATATACAAAGGCTGCCTATAACATTCTTGAACAGTCGCTTGCCGGTCTGGTATCAAGTAAAATAATCAATGCAAAGGAATACAAGGCAACGGAAGGTTCCGGAAGCGCAGACATCAAAATCCCGATTTATGATGTTTATTTTGCAATGTTCAATAATTCTATTATCGATATAAAACATCTTGCGTCAGAGGATGCGGGGGAGGTTGAGAGCGAGGTATATCAGGCCTATCTGGGCTATAAAGAAAAAGTTTATGAGAAACTGATGTATGAATTGAAAGAAGGAAAAACTCCCTATAAAATGCTTTCGAAGGAATATCAGGTTTATCAGAGCAATATTGTAAAGCTTCTGAATTCAAACGGAGTCATTATATCGGAAGCGGTTGATGCCAATGATGCAACCCAGATTGCATGGGCAACGGACGAAGTCATCAGCCTGAATGAATATTTGAAATATTGTATCGCACAGAATTGGATTGATGTCAGTAAGCTGGATATCGACGAAAAGTATTCTGATTCGGAAGAGATATATGAAAAGGTATTGGATTATATCATTGCTGTGATAGACAAGAATACGGAGTTCCAGAAACGATTTTACAAATATATGCTGCTGTCGGATGTGATTTCCGGAAAGCAGGTCTGCAAAATCCTTTGCGAGCAGAAACTGATAGAAATTCCGGTGGAGGATGAAATTGCGCTTTATAACGGAAAGCTCAACGCATATCAGTTTATGAAAAACAGGATAGACAGCATAGACATAACTCCGGCTCAACTTGCATTAGATCCATGTAATGCATCTGTGGTAATTACAGATGTGAATACGGGAGATGTGATTGCCATGGTAACTTATCCCGGATATGACAACAACAAGATGGCAAATTCCATTGATGCGGAATACTACGCAAAGCTGACGACTGACAAGTCACAGCCTCAGCTTAATTTTGCAACACAATATAAAGCAGCTCCCGGTTCAACATTCAAAATGGTTTCGGCTACAGCGGGACTGATGGAGGGGGTAATTTCTTTAAAAGGTACTATAAATTGTACCGGTACCTTTACCCAGATTACTCCATCCCCAAGATGCTGGCGCAGAATAGGTCACGGAAATGAGAATGTAACAACTGCTATTCGGGATTCCTGTAACTTCTTTTTTTACAATGTTGGATATATGCTTTCAACCAGAGATGGCAGTTACAATGAGACAGCAGGGTTGAATACACTTTATGAATACGCGGACTTGTACGGATTGTCTGAAAAGTCCGGAGTGGAAATAACGGAATATTCTCCTGAAGTGTCAAATGAAGACCCTGTTCGTTCTGCTATCGGCCAGGGATCCAACAGCTATACTACCGTTGGGCTTGCAAGATATGTGACGGCTGTGGCCAACAGCGGTACCTGCTATAATCTGACATTGCTTGACAAAGTGACAGATTCCCAGGGAAATGTAATTCAGGAATTTGAACCCGTTGTGAGAAATGTCATTGATATGCCATCTGAATATTGGAATGCCATTCATTCAGGTATGAGACAGGTTGTTCAGAATAAAACATATTTTAATGACCTGGCTGTTGCTGTCGCGGGTAAAACAGGAACAGCAGAGCAGACATCATCAAGACCTAGCCATGCATTGTTTGTATGCTATGCACCCTATGAAAATCCGGAAATTGCCTGTGTTACCAGAATTCCTTTTGGCTATTCTTCAGATTATGCAGCTCAGGCAACAAAGAAAATAATTGAGTATTATTACGGGCTTGTTGAGGAAGAAGATTTGTTTACCGGCGAAGCTTATGAGCCGGACGGCGGAATTTCGAATGAGATGTAAACGGAAAGAGTGTGACAGAGTATATGAAGGATTGTGTTTTGATAAAAAGTTTTCCAAACGGGATTGCCTTACATTTGGACGAAGAAGTCCCTTTTGAAGAAATTTTACAGGAAATTGCATATAAATTTTCAGAGGCCAGAAATTTCTTCGGGAATGCAACGATGGCTTTATCCATTGAGGACCGAAGAGTATCGGGAGCGGAAGAAATCAGAATTATTAATACTATCAAAAAAAACAGTAATCTTAACATTGCCTGCATTGTCGGAAAGGATGAAGTTACGAACAAAAGCTTTATCAAAGCATTGGCACATATGGAAAAAAAGTTATCCGGCGGTGAGGATGGACAGTTTTTTAAAGGTAGCTTAAAAAATAAGGAAGTACTGGAAACGGATAACAGCATCATCATATTGGGCGATGTATATCCGGGCAGTGCAGTTATAAGCGCAAAAAATATAATTGTTCTGGGAGGTTTGTACGGAGAGGCTTATGCCGGAGGAAACGGCAGACGGGATTCTTTTGTGGCAGCGCTTGAAATGGAGCCGGAGAGACTTAAAATCGGCGATTTCAAATATAAAACAAATACGAAACAATCGAAATGGGGGATACGCCCTAAGGTACAACCGAAAATTGCATATGTGAAAAACGAAAAGATAGTTCTTGAAATGCTTACAAAAGATTTGCTGAGCACATTCTGAATCTTCATTCGTTTGCTTGGCTGGACGACAAAAAAATGTTGGAGGAAACAAAATGGAAAATCAATTTTCCCGGGAGCAGAAAAGCTCCGAAGTAATTGTCGTCACATCAGGTAAAGGCGGTGTGGGAAAGACCACCACATCTGCAAATGTCGGAACGGGTCTTGCAAAGCTTGGTAAGAAAGTATGTCTGATTGATACAGACATAGGTCTCAGAAATCTTGATGTTGTGATGGGACTGGAAAATCGGATTGTCTATAATCTGGTAGATGTTGTGGAAGGTAATTGTCGTGTTAAACAGGCGCTGATTCGGGACAAAAGACATCCCGGATTATATCTGATGCCTTCCGCACAAACCAGAGACAAGTCCGCTGTATCTCCCGGACAGATGGTGAAGGTAATTGACCATTTAAAAGAACAGTTTGACTATATTATACTGGATTGTCCCGCAGGAATAGAACAGGGATTTCAGAATGCAATTGCCGGAGCAGACAGAGCTTTGGTTGTCACTACTCCGGAAGTGTCTGCAATCAGAGATGCGGATAGGATTATCGGACTGTTAGAAGCAAACGGCTTTAAGCAGATGGATTTGATCATTAACAGGCTGAGAATGGATATGGTAAAGAGAGGAGATATGATGTCGGCTCAGGATGTAGTCGATATTCTTGCCATCCCATTAATCGGAATTATTCCGGATGATGAAAATGTGGTGATTGCGACCAATCAGGGAGAACCGCTGGTGGGCAGCGACAGCCCGGCCGGACAGGCTTACGCCAATGTGGTGCAACGGGTGGAAGGCCGCGAGGTTCCCTTTTTAAATTTCGAAAAGGGTATTTCTTTTTGGACCAAGGTAACCGGAATATTTCATAAAATGTAGAGGAGCCTGATATTATTATGAGAAATTTTTTTCGAAGAAAAAGCTCCTGCCAGATTGCCAAGGACAGATTGAAAATTTTGTTGATTTCAGACAGAGTGAATTGTTCTCCGGAGATGATGGAGCTGATAAAAAATGATATTGCAAAGGTAATATCAAAGTATATGAAAATAGATGCTGACAATATGGAAATTCAGATAAATACAAAAGGAAGCAAGACGGGCAGAAGCGTAAAACCCAGTTTATGGGCCAATATTCCGATTGTAGATGTGACAATGTCGGAACAAAAGAATCAGGAGACAATCAAATTGTAGCATAATTGTTACATAAAAAACTTTCTGATTACAGGCTGCATGAGCAGCAGAATGAGAGATAAGATGTTTACAAAGTTTAAAATACGAGATTATGACTTTAAGTTAATCATTATGATACTGATGCTCGCACTAATCGGTGTCATGGTAATCGGAAGCGCAGAACCGGCACTCCAGACCAGACAGCTGGCTGGAGTGGTAGCCGGAGCTGCGTTAATGATTATTATTTCTTTTTTTAATTATTCATGGATTATCAAACTGAATTGGTTAATGTATATATTGAATCTTGTACTGCTCCTGGCAGTAAAATTTCTGGGAGATGAGGGCGGCGGCGCGCAACGTTGGCTGGAATTTGGCGGTCTTCGTTTTCAACCGTCAGAAACTGCGAAAATATTGTTGATTTTATTCTTTGCACAGTTTATTATGAAGTATAGAGAAAAATTAAATACTGTACGGATTATCGGAAGCTGTATCGGCTTGATAGCGGTACCGTGGTATTTAATTTACAAGCAGCCTGATTTATCTACCAGCATTGTAGTGATCGTGATTTTCTGCATCATTTTATTTGCAGGCGGTATCAGTTGGAAGGTTGTTGTGGGAGCTCTTGCTGTGGCTATACCTGCAGTTGCCCTGCTTGTTACTCTTGCACTCCAGCCTGACAGTAATATATTAAAAGGCTTCCAGGTTGATCGTATTCTGGGATTTATCAATCCGGAAGAATATGCAGATACCACTGCTTATCAGCAGATAAATTCCGTCACGGCAATTGCTTCCGGACAACTTGACGGAAAAGGATATAAAAATAATGAAATTACATCCGTAAAGAACGGAAATTTTATTTCAGAGGCACAGACAGACTTCATTTTTGCTGTTATCGGCGAAGAATTTGGATTTAAAGGCAGTATTACTGTTATTATCTTGTTGTTCGGAATATCATTGGAATGTATTTCTGTTGCGAGAAAGGCAAAGGACCTGGCCGGGACAATTATTGCGGCCGGTATGGGAGGTTTGGTTGCCTTTCAGGGATTTTTTAATATCGGTGTTGCAACATTTATATTACCGAACACAGGGCTGCCGCTTCCATTTGTCAGCTATGGACTGACCTCACTGATGAGCCTTTTTATGGGAATGGGGTTTGTGTTGAATATTAGGCTTCAGGCAAAAAAATCGAAATAGAGAGAGGGTATAAACTATGAACATTGCATTGATTGCACATGATTCAAAAAAGAAACTGATGCAAAATTTTTGTGTCGCTTACAGGGGGATTTTAAGTAAGAACGAATTGTATGCTACAGGTACAACAGGACGTTTGATTGAAGAAGTTACAAACTTAAACATTCATAAATTTCTGGCGGGTCATCTGGGTGGAGAACAGCAGATTGGTGCGCAAATAGAACACAATCAGATAGATTTGGTTATATTTCTCCGCGATCCGTTGGCACCTAAGATGCATGAACCGGATGTCAATAATGTGATGAGACTTTGCGACATGCACAATATACCGCTTGCAACGAATCTTGCCAGCGCGGAACTGTTAATCAAGTCCCTTGACAGAGGAGATTTAGAGTGGCGTGAAATGTACAAATAAAAGACGTGTGACTGCCTATATCTGTATTTTAACGATAATGCTGACATTCCTGACAGGATGTGGGGGATTGTCTTATGACATGGCTTACAGTACAGATTCGGATATCAGCAGCTTTAATGTAATTTCCAGCAGAGATACAAGAACAGCAACTCCTTTTGCGACGAATCTGTGTGTAGTAAAGGATGATGTGACGGATGGCACCACGGCTGACATGAGCCAGGCAACAGCAGCCGTCTTTTTTGCATTGAATGAAAACGAAGTCATATATGCCAAGAATGCACATGAAGTTTTAAATCCCGCGAGTCTGACCAAAGTTATGACAGCTTTGGTTGCTTTGAAATACGGAAGTCTGAATCAACAGCTTACAGCTACCAATACTGTGAATATAACGGAATCGGGAGCACAGCTTTGCGGGCTGAAAACAGGTGATACCATGACTTTGGACCAGGCACTGCGAATTTTGTTGATTTATTCTGCGAATGATGTTGCCATGCTGATTGCCGAAGGGGTCGGCGGTACGGTGGAACATTTTGTAGAGATGATGAATGAGGAAGCCAAAAACATAGGTGCCACAAATACAAATTTTGCCAATCCTCACGGGCTGACGGATCCAAATCATTATACAACGGCATATGATTTATATTTGATTTTTAATGAAGCCATGAAATATGAAACGTTCAATGAAATCATTCAGATGAACGGATATCAGACTGTCTATTATGATAAGAGCGGTAAAGAAAAGAAATTTGACAAATTGACAACAAATTTGTTTATTCAGGGGCGATACAGCGCACCGGACAATGTTACGGTAATTGGTGGCAAAACCGGTACAACAAACGCTGCCGGGCATTGTCTGATGCTTCTTTCCAGAGATGTGCAGGGAGCCCCTTACATATTGATTGTGATGGGTGAACCTTCAACGGATGAACTGTATAACAGTGTCGTTGAACTGTTGGATGAGATTAATAATTAGAGGTTGTTTTTTAAGACCGAATATCTTATAATTAAGATACAGGTAATACAATAACATTACTACAGGAGGGTTTCCAATGGTTCAGTTGATTGTAGGAAAAAAGGGTAAAGGCAAGACAAAACAGTTATTGGATAAGGTAAACAGCGAAATAAAGGAAATTTCGGGTAATATTGTGTATCTTGACAAGAGTACAAAGCATATGTATGAACTGAATAATAAAGTTCGCCTTATTGATGTATCTCAGTTTATGTTTGAAAACAGCAGTGAATTTCTCGGTTTTGTCTGTGGCATTATTTCTCAGGATCATGATTTACAGCAAATGTATTTTGACAGTTTTTTAAAAATCGCATGTCTGGAAGGAAAAGATATTTCAGATACAGTTGAGAAACTGGAAAAAATCAGTAAAATGTTTGAAGTTGATTTTGTCTTAAGTGTTTCCATGGATGAATCAGAGTTGCCCGCAGGCATGAAGGAAAAGGTAATTATATCCCTGTAGGAATATTGTATAAATGTTATCGTAAAGAAAGTAACAAAAGCCTCGGTAATTCCGGGGCTTTTGTATAGAGGCAGAAAATTTGGCTGGAAAAAGTAAAATCAAAAAATACAGAAAACCTTTGAATCTGAATATCGGTATGATTATCTTCGGCGTCATATTTATCTACGTCGTTGTTTGTGTTATCATGTATTTTCAGACCAGCCATATTGTCCGTTATGAAGTAAAAGAGGGCTCTTTGACGGCAAATAATACATACAGAGGAGTCATAATAAGAGATGAGACCGTAGTATACAGTCAATCGGCAGGATATGCAAATTATTATGCACGGGAAGGTGAAAGAGTCGCAAAAAATGCTCTGGTCTATATTGTGGATGAAACAGGACGCTTCAGCGAGGACCTTGAGGCTGCCGCAATGGGGGAAAACAGCCTGACAGAAAGGGAACTGACGGAATTCAGAGATGAAATTATTAATTTTGTACATGAGTTTGACAGTGCAAATTATGATAATACTTACGATATAAAATATTCTCTTAAGAATACCGTATTGAAGCTTGCAAACAAAAGTATGCTGGAGAATATCAGCAGCTTGAGCGGGACATCCGGTGTAAATATCAACTATTTTTATGCACCTGCCACCGGAATTGTGTCATATTGGACGGACGGATATGAGGAGCTGACGGCTCAGGATGTAACGTCCGATGTGTTTGAAAATAAAAATAAGTATGAAAAAAAACAGATGCTGAATAATTCACTGATGGCTTCCGGTGATGCAGCCTATAAAATTTGTACCAGCGAAAATTGGTCTTTGGTTATACCTGTTGAGGCTGCAAGAGGAGCACAGCTTGTGGAGGAAGGTTATATTAAAGTTCGTTTTTTGAAGAATCAGTATGAATCCTGGGCAGAAGTAAAGCTTCTGACAAATGCTGACGGAAATACTTATCTAAAACTGGATTTTAACAATTCCATGATTACATTTATCAATGACAGATTCATTGATGTGGAATTGATTGTGGAGGATGAAACAGGATTAAAGATTCCGGTATCCTCTATTGTACAGAAAGAATTTTTCCTGATTCCTGAGAGTTTTGTAATTCCGGGAGGAAATAATGGCGGTGAAAGTATTATGCGACAGTGCTATCTGGAAGATGGCACAATTTCAAGTGAAATAATTGAAGTAGAAGTATATAATTTTGACAGTGAATCAAAAGAATATTATCTTGACAGCACGTTCCTGAATGCAGGAGATGTTCTGTATAAACTGGACGGTCAGGAAACATATACCGTCAGCAAGAGAGCTTCCTTGACAGGTGTTTATAATATGAATAAGGGTTATGCGGATTTTAAACAGATTATCATACTGTATCAGAATGACGAGTATGCAATCGTAAAATCTAATACGAAATACGGACTGAATGTTTACGATTATATTGTTTTGAATGCCGAATCTGTCAGCGATGACCAGTTTATCAATTAGAAAAGGACGGGTGACAGAAAATGATTGGTGAAAATCTGGAATCGGTTAAAAAGAATATTGAAATGAATTGCAAAATAGCCGGAAGAGACTTCAAGGATGTAACATTGATAGCGGTCAGTAAAACAAAGCCGATTGAAATGCTGAGAGAAGCATACAAGGCCGGAGCCAGAGATTTCGGAGAAAATAAGGTACAGGAACTGATGGACAAGATTCCTGAGATGCCGGAAGATATCCGCTGGCATATGATTGGTCATTTGCAAAGAAATAAAGTAAAGTACATTGTGGGTAAAGTTTATATGATTCACAGTGTGGACTCTTTAAAACTTGCAGAAGAAATCAGCAAAGAAGCAGTCAAAAAACAGGTAATGGTCAAAATATTGATTGAGGTAAATGTTGCAGAAGAAGAAAGCAAATTCGGAGTAAAGGTTTCGGATACGGCAGTGCTTGCGGAAGAAATCGCCAAGCTTCCGGGAATCAGCGTGGAAGGGCTTATGACGATTGCTCCTTTTGTTGACAATCCGGAAAAAAATCGCCTGTATTTTCAAAAATTGAAACAATTGTCTGTTGACATAAAAGAAAAAAACATTGATAATGTTAATATGAATGTTCTATCTATGGGGATGACAGGTGATTACTCTGTCGCAGTACAGGAGGGAGCAACCTGTGTGCGTGTTGGAACCGGCATTTTCGGTGAAAGGGATTACACCAAGCATCAGCCCGAAAATTTGTAGGGCAGCGGAAAGGCATGGAATATATATGGGAGTAATGGACAAGTTTTTAAATTACATGAAGCTAAACGGTGAAGAAGACGACGAATATTTTGATGATGATTATCTGGATGAAGATGAAGAAGTAGAGGTGCCTTCAAGCAGGAAATCTCAGTTACAAAAAACAAGGGAAGAAGAACCTGAAGAAAGACCGATTAAAAAACAGCCTGTTGCGGGAGGTAATAAGATTACTCCGATAAAGCAGACTTCTCAAAGAAGAACTGCGGGTGGCTCAGGCATGGAAGTTTGTGTAATAAAGCCTACCTCCGTTGAGGATGCGAGAGAAATTACGGAAACACTTTTGGCAAATCGCACGGTTGTGCTGAATCTGGAAGGCCTGGATGTGGATATAGCGCAAAGAATAATTGATTTTACGAGCGGTTCCTGTTTCGCAATTTCAGGAAATCTTCAGAAGATTTCGCACTATATCTTTATTATTACACCTGCCAGTGTGGATGTTTCAGGTGATTTTCAGGATATTTTCGGAGGCTCCTTTGAGATGCCGCTTAATAATTAGCTAAACGTGAGAGTCTGCCTTGCGGGCTCTCAAATTTGTTAAGGAGAAAAGGTATGTCAGAAAGATTACCTATTTTGTATAATAAAAAACCCTGTTATGATATTGTTTTTACCAAATCTTTTGATGAACTATGGGATGAACTAAATAATCTTGGGTGTGAGAAGAGAAGAATCTGCATAGTAACAGATTCAAAAGTTGATGAGCTTTACGGTGATTGTGTTTTTAAGTTGTTGGATGGGAAGTGCCTGAAAACAGTGAAATACGCTTTCCCAAACGGTGAAGAAAATAAAAATCTGGATACTGTAAAAGAAATATATAAATTTCTGATAGAGGAAGGTTTTGACAGAAAAGATATGCTTTTGGCTCTTGGTGGCGGAGTTGTAGGAGATACAACAGGATATGTAGCCGCTACATATCTCAGAGGTATAGATTTTGTACAGGTTCCGACGACTTTGCTTTCCCAGGCCGACAGCAGTATCGGAGGGAAGACCGGAGTTGATTTCGACGGTTATAAAAACATGGTTGGGGCTTTTAAGATGCCAAGGCTTGTATACATGAACCTGGATGTGCTAAGGACCTTGGATGACAGGCAGTTTTTCTCAGGCTTCGGTGAAGTGATGAAGCACGGGTTGATAAAGGATTCCATGTTTTATGAATGGTTGATTGAGAATATGTATGAAATTTGTGAGCGTGATCTGGATGTGCTTCAAGAGATGCTAATCAGAAGCTGTACCGTTAAAAAGCTTGTGGTGGAAAAAGATCCGACGGAGCAGGGGGAAAGAGCTCTTTTGAATTTTGGACATACTGTAGGTCACGCTATAGAAAAAGCAAAAAATTTTGAACTCTTTCATGGTGAGTGTGTTGCGCTGGGAGCTGTTGCTGCAGCCTATATTTCGTGGAAGAGAGAAATGATTTCCATGGAGGAATATTACGAAATCAGAGATATGTTCGTACCTTTCTGTTTACCGATTTCGGTAGATGATATTGATCCGGAGGAAATACTTCGCCTGACGAAATCCGATAAAAAGATGGAGTCCGGGAAAATTAAATTTGTATTGTTGAAGAAAATAGGAAAAGCGGTTATTGACAACACGGTGACTGACGAAGAAATTCTGGCGGCAATCAACGAAATAAATTTCAGTGAAGAGGATGCACATGCGTAAAAGAGGTTTCATGCTGTTAATTGATGTATTCATCACAGTGCTTTTGCTTGCGGTGGATCAGTTTACAAAATATCTTGCAATTAAGTATTTGAAAGATGCACCATCCGTGGTATTAATTGACGGAGTATTGGAGTTGAGCTATTTGGAAAACAGAGGTTCTGCTTTCGGAATGCTGCAGAACCAAAAATTTTTTATCCTGTTTGTAGGATTTGTGTTCCTGGCAGTAATATTGTTTTTCCTTTTTAAATTGCCGGAAGATAAAAAATATACTGTGGTGCATATCTGCCTGGCTGCAATTATTGCAGGTGGAATCGGCAACATGATTGACCGTTTCCGGTTTGATTTTGTTGTGGATTTTATTTATTTTGTTTTGATTCATTTTCCCGTTTTCAACTTTGCGGATTGTTGTATTGTTGTAGCGGTTGTTGTTTTATTTATTATGTTTCTCTTTGTTTACAAGGAAAAAGATTTGGAATTTTTAAGCTTCAAACAAAATAAATATCGAGAAGTAAAGTAACGAAGGAAAATGTATGGATTTGTTTCGGTTTGAAATAACAGAAGAAATGGAAGATGAGAGAATCGATAAGTGTCTTACGATGCTTATCGATTCTTTATCACGCTCTTTTATACAAAAACTGATTAAAGATGATAAGGTAAAGGTAAACGGAGCTTCTGTTAAGGGCAGTTATCATGTGAAAACGGATGACATTATTGAGTTCTTTCTGCCGGAAGCCGTAGAACCGGATATCGAACCGGAGAATATTCCTCTTGATATACTTTATGAAGATAAAGATGTCATTGTTGTAAATAAACCGAAAGGTATGGTGGTGCATCCTGCGGCAGGTCATTACAGCGGAACTTTGGTTAATGCTCTTATGTTTCACTGCGGAAAAGAACTGTCCGGTATTAACGGATGTATGCGCCCGGGAATTGTTCATCGTATTGATATGAATACCACGGGTTCCGTTATTGTTTGTAAAAACGACCGTGCTCATAACTGCATTGCTGAGCAGCTGAAGGAGCATTCTGTAATCAGGCGTTATCACGCCATATGTTACGGTGTATTGAATGATGAGGAATACGTGATCGATAAACCTATCGGAAGACACCCGACAGAAAGAAAGAAAATGGCTGTAAATGAAAAAAATGGGAAAAGGGCAGTTACGCATATTAAGGTCCTAAAACGGTTCAGGGAATATACATATATTGAATGCGCCCTGGAGACAGGAAGGACTCACCAGATTCGCGTTCATATGGCAAGTATCGGTCATCCTCTTTTGGGGGATGACGTCTACTCGGGCATAAAATGTCCTTTTAAACTGCAAGGCCAGACTCTTCATGCTAAGACGCTGGGATTTCGACATCCCGTTACCGGAGAATATATTGAAACGGACGCACCGTTGCCGGAATATTTTCAACATTTACTTAAAATATTAGAAAGTTGAATTTGAAATTAGTTTTAGTTGTCTAAAACTTAAAAAAGGTGTATAATATAATCAGATAAAAGCATAAATTCCCTGAAAAAGCTTTTATACTTTACGGGAAAGAGGTAGACAATATGAATACAGTGATTACAATTGGAAGACAGTTCGGATCGGCCGGCAGGGAAATCGGTGAAAAGGTAGCAGAGTACTTTGGAATTAAGTGTTATGATAAGGAACTTTTAAGCAGAGCCGCAAAAGAGAGCGGTTTTTGCGAAGAGATGATTCAGAATCATGATGAACGCCCTACAAATTCCTTCTTATACAATCTGGTAATGGATACATATTCATTTGGCTACAATGCTTCATCTTTAGTTGATATGCCTATCAGTCACAAGGTTTTTCTGGCTCAGTTTGACACAATTAAAAAGATAGCAGAAGAAGGTCCCTGTGTAATTGTAGGACGTTGTGCGGACTATGCGTTGGCGGATTATACGAATGTTGTTAATTTGTTTATTTTCGGAAACGAAGAGACAAAGATTAAACGAATTATGGAAAGATATAATCTGACTGAGGCGAAGGCTAAAGATATGATTATCAAAAAAGATAAACAGCGCCAGAGTTATTATAACTACTATTCCTCCAAAAAGTGGGGACGTGCAGACAGCTATGACCTATGTATAAACAGCAGCATCCTTGGTATTGAGGGTACAGTGAAGCTGATTATTCAATATATTGAAGATTTTGAAAAGAAAAATGCATAAAGCTATTGACATTTAAAGGCACCTCATGCTATTATACTACAGTATGCCGCATGACTCGGTAGAAGTGTGTCCAACAATAAGAAGGATACCACCAAAGTCAGCGAGTAATATGAGCAAAGTTTGTATAGGCAAGCTTGATACTCATGAATAGGAGGTGCCTTTTATGTACGCAATTATTGCAACAGGCGGAAAGCAGTACAAGGTTTCTGAAGGCGATATCATCAAGGTTGAGAAGCTGGATGCAGAAGCAGGTGCTACTGTTACTTTTGACCAGGTAATTGCAGTTAGTGACGGAACCCTGAAGGTTGGAGCAGATGTTGAGAATGCATCCGTTGCAGCTACCGTTATGGAGCAGGGAAGAGGTAAGAAGGTTATTGTATATAAGTACAAGAGAAAAACCGGATACCACAAAAAGAACGGTCACAGACAAGCATACACTCAGGTTAAGATTGACAAGATTAACGCATAATGACAACTGTGGTGATTTGTAAAGATCGGAACGGTTCCTACAGAGGATTTCACTGTATGGGACATGCAGAGTACGCAAAAAAGGGAAAACCTGATATTGTTTGTGCAGCAATTTCGGCATTAACTATCGGTACGATTAATTCCCTGGAGGAATTGGCAGGAGAAAAGCTTCAAATCTCTCAAAATGAAGAAACGGGCTTTTTGAGTTGCAACTTTGAGAGTACTTTGCAGGAAAAGTCGTCTTTTCTGATGGATTCCATGGTGTTTTCTTTGGAAAATATCAGCAAAGAATACGGCGAAAAGTATTTGCAAGTAAAATTCGAGGAGGTGTAGACCATGATGAATATGAACCTTCAATTTTTCGCTCATAAAAAGGGAGTAGGTTCTACCAAGAACGGTAGAGATTCCGAGTCCAAGAGATTAGGTGCGAAGAGAGCTGACGGACAGTTCGTAAAGGCTGGAAACATTCTTTACAGACAGCGCGGAACCAAGATTCATCCCGGTGTAAACGTTGGAATCGGCGGAGACGATACCCTGTTTGCCCTGGTTGACGGTGTTCTTCGTTTCGAGAGAAAGGGAAGAGACAAGAAGCAGGCTTCTGTTTACCCTGTAGAACAGTAATCCGAGTTCAGAGGACTTCAGACCTAAGGGTTTGAAGTCCTTTTCATATTAGAAAGAGGTATTCTTATGTTTGCAGACAGAGCCAGAATATTTGTCAGAAGCGGTAAGGGAGGAGACGGACATGTCTCTTTTCGGCGCGAAAAATATGTCCCCGCAGGGGGGCCGGATGGCGGAGACGGAGGTCGCGGCGGAGATGTTATTTTTGAGGTTGACGAGGGGTTAAATACTCTGATTGATTTCAGAAATGTTCGAAAGTATAAAGCAGAAGACGGCGAGCCCGGCGGCAAAAAGAATTGCCGGGGTAAAGACGGTCAGGATATTATTATTAAGGTCCCTCAGGGAACTGTTATAAAGGAAGCAGAAAGCGATAAGGTTATTGTGGATATGTCCGGAGATAACCGCAGAGTTGTGCTGTTACAGGGAGGAAAAGGCGGAAACGGTAATCAGCATTATGCAACCAGCACAATGCAGGCACCGAAATATGCTCAACCGGGTCAACCTGCAAAGGAACTTGAGCTTCTTCTGGAATTAAAAGTAATTGCGGACGTAGGACTGGTGGGGTTTCCTAATGTTGGAAAATCTACATTCCTTTCCAGAGTTACAAATGCAAGACCGAAAATTGCAAATTATCATTTTACCACACTGAATCCAAATCTGGGAGTGGTTGACCTGGAAGGAACAAAAGGATTTGTTATAGCTGATATACCCGGATTAATTGAAGGTGCATCCGAAGGTGTTGGCCTCGGACATGAATTTTTGCGTCATATTGAACGAACAAAAGTAATTATTCATATTGTAGATGCAGCCGGTACGGAGGGACGTGATCCTATTTCGGATATCTATGCCATTAACAAAGAATTGGAAGCATACAATCCCGATATTGCCAAAAGGCCTCAGGTCATTGCAGCAAATAAAATTGATGCCATATATGATTTGGAGAATAATCCTGTTGATGCAATCAGAAAAGAATTTGAACCAAAGGGCATTGCAGTATACCCGATTTCTGCGGTTAGCGGACAGGGTGTTAAAGAACTTTTGTATCATGTCAACGAGATGTTGGAAGAAATTCATGAAGATTTAACTGTATTTGAGCAGGAGTATTTCCCCGAACTTGCCGTTTTCAACAATTCGGATGAGCCATATACGGTTTGCTATGATGAGGAGGAAGACGAATATGTAGTGGAAGGACCCAGAATTGAAAAGATGCTGGGTTATACCAATCTGGATAGTGAAAAGGGCTTTACTTTCTTCCAGAATTTCTTAAAGGAAACCGGTATTTTGGAGCAGCTTGAAGACCTGGGCATAAAAGATGGAGATACGGTACGCATGTACGGACTTTCATTTGACTATTATAAATAATTTTGATTTATTTCAGGAGAAAATATCATGACAAGTAAACAGAGAGCTTATTTAAAAAGCCTTGCAAGCAATCTGGATCCGATTTTTCAGGTTGGAAAATCCAGTCTGACACCGGAATTAACAGAAGCAATCGGTGAGTCTTTTAACAAAAATGAACTGATTAAGGTTGCAGTACTAAAAAACTGCGTGGATGATCCAAGAGAAATTGCGCAGATGGTGGCTGAGAGAACTCATTCACAAGTGGTTCAGGTTATAGGTAAAAAATTTGTTCTTTACAAGCCGGACAAAGAAAAACCGAAGATTGAACTGCCTAAATAAGTAAAAGGAGTTTCCCGGTATGTGTAAAATCGGAATTATGGGAGGAACCTTTAACCCAATTCATATAGGACATCTTTTGCTTGCCGAATGTGCTATGGAGGAAGCAGGTTTGGAAGAGGTATGGCTGATACCGGCGGGATATCCCTATCAAAAATCCAAAGATAATATCTTGCCGGGGTCAGAAAGGCTTTATATGGCAGAACTTGCAATCCGTGGGAACAGTAAAATGCGGTGTCTCGACTTGGAAATTAATCGGAAAGGCTTCACATATACCTATGAGACATTGGAGGAATTGAAATATTTATATCCCAATTGTGAATTCTATTTTATTATGGGAGCCGATTGCCTTAATTCACTGGGAAGTTGGAAAAAGCCTGATATTATTTTACAGAACAGTACCGTGATTGCAGCAGTCAGAGATGATGTATCTATGAACGAGATGGAAGAAAAAAAGAATGAATTGGTCCGATTGTTTGGTGGAGAAATTATATTAGTTCCCTTTATACGAATGTCAATCTCTTCCTCGGAAATCAGAAAACGTATTGCGGAGAATAAAAGCATTCGATATTTAGTGCCGGATGATGTGAAAGATTATATAGAGAAAAAGGGTTTTTATCGTGGATAGTGCAAAAGAGATCAGAAAGCTCAGGAAAAAAATTGAAAAGGTCCAGGACGCGAAGAGGTTTGAGCATACTTTGGGTGTGGAATATACTGCCGCTGCTCTTGCCATGTGCTACGGAGCCTCGGTTGAGGATGCACGTCTGGCCGGGCTTTTACACGACTGTGCGAAATGTTTGACTGATGAAAAAAGACTTTCAATTTGTAAAAAAAATGATATCCCTGTGACAGAAATTGAAATGAGAAATCCTTTTTTGCTACATGCAAAAGTGGGGGCATTTCTTGCGAAGGAAAAGTACGGTGTGGGAAAACAGGATATTCTAAATGCTATTCTATATCACACAACCGGTCATGAGAACATGAGCCTCTTGGAAAAAATTATTTTTGTGGCTGATTACATTGAACCCGGAAGAAAACAGGCTCCAAATCTTCTTGAAATAAGAAAGCTTGCTTTTCAAAATCTGGACAATGCCATGCTGCAAATTTTGGAAGATACGTTGAAATATCTTCAAAGCGGTGGTGGAGAGACGGATCCCATGACAGAAATCACCTGGCGTTATTATAAAGAAAAAAGGGAAGAAGAACGGAGGGTATATGGAAAACAATAAATCTTTTGAAATGGCAAAACTTGCAATCGAAGCCCTTGAAGACAAGAAGGCTGAAGATATTCGCATGATAGATATCAGCGAAGTATCTGTCATAGCGGATTATTTTATTATAGCCGGAGGAAGCAACAGGAGCCAGATTCAGGCTCTTTGTGATAATGTTGAAGAAAAGCTGGGAAGAGCGGGGTTGCCGGTAAAACAGATTGAAGGATATGATACCGCAAACTGGGTGCTTCTTGATTTTGGAGATATTATTGTGCACATTTTCGATAAAGAAAACAGATTGTTATATGATTTGGAAAGAATCTGGAGAGACGGTAAACAGATTGAATTAAAGGATATCGAATAAACGAGACATAAAAGGAAGCCCCAACATGATTTGTTGCGGCTTCCTTTTTTTCAGACATTTAGTCTTGGCTGCCCAGGTGCATGTAGAAGCTGATAAGGTATAATCCGCAGATACCGACGATTGCATATATGATTCTGGAAAGCCAGGACATATCTCCGAAGAGAAAGGCTACCAAATCAAAGCGGAAAATACCGATTAACAACCAATTGATTGCACCGATAATCACAAGTGTGAGGGCAGTACCGTCCAGATATTTATTTCCCATAGTTACCTCTCATTCTGCACGGTTTTATGGAACCGGCTGTATTACTATCTGTAAATTCTTGATTTTTATTCACATTTTTCAAAGAAAATTTTATTTATTTATTGACAAAAAAATGGGTGTAGCGTATGATTGAAAAATGATAATTATACTTGTATACAATTATCATGAGGTACAGAATAAGTATCAAAGGAGGAAATTTTATGAAAAGATTTAACAAAGTAGTAAGTGTTGTCGTAGCTTCTGCAATGGTAATGGCTATGGCAGGATGTGGTTCCGATGCAAACAACGGTTCCGCAGATACTTATAAGATTGGTGGTATCGGACCTACCACCGGAGGCGCAGCTGCATACGGACTTGCAGTACAGAATGCAGCACAGCTTGCTGTTGATGAGATTAATGCAGCAGGCGGAGTAAACGGCTATAAGCTGGAGTTGAATTTCCAGGATGACGAACTGGACGCTGAGAAATCTGTCAATGCTTATAACACTTTGAAGGACTGGGGCGCACAGATTATTCTGGGATCAGTTACCAGTGGCTGTTGTATAGCCGTAACAGACAAGACGAAGGCGGACAATATGTTCCAGTTGACTCCTTCCGGTTCCGCTGTGGCATGCACACAATATGAAAATAATTTCCGTGTCTGCTTCTCAGACCCTGCTCAGGGTGCTGCATCGGCACAGTATATCGGTGAGAATGGGCTTGCTTCCAAAGTTGCTATTATCTATGACAGCTCTGATACCTATTCTACAGGTATTTATGAGAGTTTTGTAAACGGAGCTGCAAGCCAGCCTTTTGAAATTGTTACTGAGGAAGCATTTACTGCTGACAGCAAGACTGACTTTTCCGTGCAGCTTCAGAAAGCTCAGGACGCAGGTGCAGATTTGGTCTTCCTTCCTATTTATTATCAGGAGGCTTCTTTGATTCTGACTCAGGCAAACGGTATGGGATATGCACCTAAGTTCTTTGGTGTGGACGGTATGGATGGTATTCTGACCGGTGTTGATAACTTTGACAAGAGCCTTGCCGAAGGCGTTATGTTGTTGACTCCTTTTGCAGCAGATGCGACAGATGATTTGACTGTTAAATTTGTTACTTCTTACCAGGAAAAATTCGGTGAGATTCCTAACCAGTTTGCAGCAGATGCTTATGACGGGGTTTATGCTCTGAAAGCAGCTCTTGAAAAGAGCGGTGTAAAACCTTCTGACAGCGTATCCGATATTTGCGAAGGCCTGAAGGCGGCTTTCGTAGAAATCTCCATAGATGGACTGACAGGAGCCGGAATTGTATGGGATGCGGCAGGAGAACCTAATAAGGCGCCCAAGGCAGTAATCATTGAGAACGGTGCATATAAGGCAATGTAATTTTGTGTAACCAACGGGGGTTGCCATACAAGGCAGCCCCTGAATTTTTTAAGGACAACAGATGATTTTAAGAGTCTGCATCCTTCGAATACAGAGTCTTAAAGTTATTTGTTGCCCCAATAAAGCGCTTCTGATATAATATACGCGAGCAGAAAACCAAGCAGCTATGGAGGTATTTATGAGTTTTATTAAATATTTGATAAGCGGAATCAGTTTGGGAAGTGTGTACGCATTGATTGCATTGGGCTATACCATGGTATACGGTATTGCAAAGATGCTGAATTTTGCACACGGCGATGTCATTATGATTGGAGCTTTTACTACATATACCATATGCAGTACAATGGGGCTTCCCCCGGCAGTAGGCGTTCTTGCGGCAGTTGTACTTTGCACTCTGTTGGGAATGGGAATCGAAAAAGTTGCATATAAACCTTTAAGAAAAGCTTCTTCACCTCTTGCTGTTTTGATTACGGCAATCGGAGTAAGTTACCTTTTACAAAATGTGGCGTTACTGATTTTCGGTGCAAATACAAAAGCTTTTGCATCCGTAGTTTCTTTCCCCGCCGTTGAATTTGCAGACGGTGCCATCTCCATCACAGGAGAAACAATTGTTACAATTTTATCTTGTATTGTGATAATGATTTGCCTTATGGTGTTTATCAAGAAGACAAAAGCAGGTCAGGCTATGCTGGCAGTTTCCGAAGATAAAGGTGCTGCACAGCTTATGGGCATTAATGTCAATGGTACAATTGCATTGACTTTTGCCATCGGCTCCGCTCTTGCAGCAATTGCCGGTGTATTACTCTGTTCGGCATATCCTTCGTTAAATCCTTACACAGGTTCAATGCCAGGTATAAAGGCATTCGTAGCTGCTGTATTTGGCGGAATCGGTTCCATTCCCGGTGCCTTTATAGGAGGCGTGTTGCTTGGAATTATTGAGATATTTGCCAAAGCCTACATTTCGTCTCAGGTTGCAGATGCAATCGTATTTGCTGTATTAATTATTGTACTGTTAATTAAACCTACCGGCATTTTGGGCAAGAATATACAGGAAAAGGTTTAAGGAATGAGGTGAATAAGATGAAGGCAGATTTTATGAAAAAATTAAAGAGTAATAAAACGCTGAGAAGTAATCTCATTACCTTTGGGATGGTTATTCTGGCATATGTGATTATGGAGATTCTGATGGCTGCCGGATTGCTGTCAAACCTGTTAAAGGGTATGTTGGTTCCGCTATGTGTTTATGCCATTCTGGCTGTTTCCTTAAATCTAACGGTCGGTATCTTGGGAGAGCTTAGTTTGGGACATGCGGGATTTATGTGTGTTGGTGCTTTCTCCAGTGCTTTCTTTTCAAAATGTATGCAGGAGGCCATTCCGATTGCCGGAGTGCGTTTTATATTGGCAATTCTGATCGGCGCTCTGTGCGCAGGTGTGTTTGGAATATTAATCGGAATTCCTGTTTTAAGACTAAAGGGAGATTACCTCGCAATTGTAACACTGGCATTTGGAGAAATAATTAAAAATCTTGTGAATATTTTGTACATAGGAATCGACGAGAACGGTTTTCACTTTTCAACAAAGAGTTCCCTTGATTTAAATCTGTCGGAAAACGGTAAAATCATTATACAGGGTGCTCAGGGAATTACAGGCACACCGAATGATTCCAATTTTACAGTAGGTATTCTATTACTTTTAATTACCTTAATAATTGTGTTGAATCTGATTCATTCCAGAGACGGCCGTGCTATTATGGCAATTCGTGATAATACAATCGCAGCGGAATCAGTAGGTATCAATATTACCAAATATAAGTTGATGGCATTCTCTATTTCCGCGGCATTGGCAGGAGTCGCAGGCGTACTTTATGCCCATAATCTATCTACGTTGACTGCGTTGCCTAAAAATTTCGGATACAATATGTCTATAATGATTTTAGTTTTTGTGGTATTGGGAGGAATCGGAAATATCCGTGGCTCTGTAATTGCTGCAGTTGTTCTGACATTGCTTCCGGAATTACTGAGAGGCTTGAACGACTACAGAATGTTGATATATGCTATTGTTTTGATTGTGATGATGCTCTTTAACTGGGCACCGGTATGTATCGGTTGGCGTGAAAAAATCAAATATAAAATGAAAAGCAGAAAGACTGTGAAGAACAGCGGAAAGGAGGCTTAAGTCATGGCTTTATTGGAAGTAAGAAACTTAGGCATTTCTTTTGGCGGATTACGGGCAGTAGATGATTTTAGTGTTAATATTGAAAAAGGATGTTTATATGGACTGATTGGACCTAACGGAGCAGGAAAAACGACCGTATTCAATCTTCTTACAGGAGTATATAAACCCAGTGAAGGAATTATTTCTTTGGACGGTAAAGATATCACGGGTAAGAAAACCATTGAAATTAACAAAGCAGGAATTGCCCGGACGTTCCAGAATATCAGACTTTTCAAAGAGTTGACTGTTGCAGAGAATGTGAAGGTCGGACTTCATAATCATTTAAAATACAATACTTTGGAGGGGATATTGCGTCTTCCCGGATATCGCACCGTTGAGAAACAGATGCAGGAACAGGCAATGGAACTTTTAAAAGTATTTGATTTGGACGATGAAGCAGATATATTGGCCGCTAATCTTCCTTACGGAAAACAGCGTAAGCTTGAAATTGCCAGAGCGCTTGCAACGAAACCAAAGCTTTTGCTTTTGGATGAACCTGCTGCAGGAATGAATCCAAACGAAACACAGGAGCTTATGGAAACAATACATTTTGTCAGAGAGAATTTTGACATGACGATTTTATTGATTGAACATGATATGCGCCTTGTCAGCGGTATATGTGAAGAGCTTACTGTATTAAATTTCGGTCGTATGCTCTGCCAGGGTAAAACTGCGGATGTACTGAACAATCCGGAGGTTATCAAAGCATATTTGGGTGAGTAAGGAGAAAATGATATGTCGATGCTGGAAGTGAAGGATTTAAAGGTATATTACGGAATGATTCAGGCAATCAAAGGCGTATCTTTCCATGTAGATGAAGGTGAGGTAATTGCACTAATCGGTGCAAACGGTGCAGGAAAAACAACAATTCTGCACACGATATCAGGACTGCTGACACCGAAAGAAGGTACTGTAACCTTCGAAGGTACGGATATTGTGAAAATACCGGGGCATAAAATTGTATCCATGGGTATGGCACATGTACCCGAAGGAAGACGTGTTTTTGCCCAACTCTCCGTACTGCAAAATCTGAAAATGGGGGCATATACAAGAAAGGATAAAGCAGAAACAGCACAGACTTTAAAAACTGTCTTTCAACGTTTCCCCAGATTGGAAGAGCGACAGAACCAGATGGCCGGAACGCTTAGCGTAGGAGAACAACAGATGCTTGCCATGGGAAGAGCACTCATGTCTCATCCTAAGATTATTCTGATGGATGAACCCTCCATGGGACTTTCACCTATATTTGTAAATGAAATTTTTGATATTATAAAAGAAGTTAGCAATAGCGGTACGACAGTACTTCTTGTTGAACAAAATGCCAAAAAAGCGCTTTCTATTGCCGACAGAGCATATGTATTAGAGACCGGTAAAATTGTGCTGGAGGGAAAAGCACAGGATTTGCTGAACAATGATTCCATTAAAAAAGCATATTTGGGCGAGTAGAATATTCACTGCTGCCCCATGGAAAAGGTGGATAGATAAGATGAAAAATATTGTAATTACAATTGCTAGACAATACGGAAGCGGCGGCAAAACCATCGGGGAAATGCTTGCTGAAAGGTTAAATGTTCATTTTTACAATAAGGAGCTGATGAAACTGGCAAGTGAGGACAGCGGAATCAGTGAAGCACTGTTTGTAAATGCTGACGAAAGATCCAAGGGCAGTTGGCGTTTTGGTACACCTAATGTCTATACAGGAGAACTGATTCCGCCCGAAAGTGATGACTTTACATCACCGGATAACCTTTTTAACTATCAGGCAAAGGTAATTAAGCGTCTGGCAGAAGAGCAGTCATGTGTTATTGTCGGAAGATGTGCAGATTTTGTACTGAAAGACTATGACAATGTTTTGAGTGTATTTGTACATGCTCCTCATGATTTTTGTATGGAACAGGCAGCAAAGAAGCACAGCATGAGCCAGAAGGAACTTGAAAAGTTTATTTTAAAGACCGATAAATTCAGGGCAGAATATTATAAATACCACACAGGACGAGAATGGACAGACGCAAGAAATTATGATTTATGTCTTGACAGTTCCAAGTTAGGATTTGAGCGTTGTGTGGATGAAATTATCGCATATATGAACGTTAGATTTAAATAAATTTAAAAGAAATAAACGTATGGAAAAACCATACGTTTATTTTTGTTTTGTACAGAATCACTTCTATTTAGTACAGAATCACTTTTATCGGAAAAACCTAAGTACACCGTAAACTTTACCAAGAATCTGACAATTATCAACTATTATGGGATCCATAGTATCATTTTCCGGCTGGAGGCGGATGTGACCGTTCTCTTTATAAAAAGTCTTTACAGTCGCCGAATCATCAATCAGAGCCACTACAATTTCACCGTTGTTTGCTGTATTGCAGGAATTAACAAACAAGCGGTCACCGTTTAAGATACCGGCATTAATCATTGATTCCCCTCGTACATTTAAAATAAAGGATTCGCCCTTTGGAACAACATCAGCCGGTACAGGAAAATACTCCTGAATATTTTCTTCGGCTAAAATAGGTTGTCCCGCAGCAACATTACCGATAACGGGAATACTTACCATCTCTGTACGTACCATCTGAAAGCTGTCGTCACAGATTTCAATAGCTCTTGGCTTAGTAGGATCACGGCGAATATAACCGTTCTTTTCCAGTGTTTCCAGGTGAGAGTGAACTGAAGAAGTAGATTTTAAGTTTACTGTCTCACAGATTTCGCGAACTGTAGGTGGATAACCTTTCTTTAATATTTCATCTTTGATATAGTCAAGAATTTCCTGCTGTTTTTGCGTAATTTTACCGAATCCCATACGGTTACCTCCTTTATATAAATTGAGTTTAGCATAAATAATTGGAAAAAGCAAACATATATTCCAAAAATATGTTCGATTTTTGTTGACAAACATTTGTTCGCATAATATAATTCAAATATAGAACAAATGTTCCGAACAAAAATCGAACAATCCGAAAGGACGTAATTATATGAAAGAGCAGAAGAGTATTTATGAAATGAATGACAGGGAATTAAGAAGCTATAAACGCATACTGCGTCTTCGGAGAGAACGCAGACAAAAGACAATTAGATTTTGTGTAACGGTTATCGCAACATTTTGTATGATACTGGTACTTGCAGCTTCTTACGGAACAATCAAGTCAAATGCAAATTCCGGATTTAAATATTATACAAAGGTTACTGTTAAAGCCGGGGAAAGCCTTTGGGATATAGCAGATGAATACATTGACTATGATGTATATGAGAGCAAAAACAGTTATATTGCAGAAGTTAAGAGGATGAACCATCTGGAAGACAGTGATGACATTATGGCAGGACAGACTCTGATTGTACCTTATTATTCTACTGAATATGTTTACTAATATACAATAATGTTTTTATTATGCTATTTGTCATCATATTTTTCACGAAGATGAACAGCATTTGCCGCACGACGTCGACGCTCATCCTCCTGAGCTGCATAATGTTTTCTTGTAGTATTTACATCCTTATGTCCGAGTACGTCTGCAACAAGATAGATATCCCCGGTTTCCCGATATAGTGAAGTACCGTATGTACTTCTCAACTTATGTGGAGTAATTTTTTTAAGTGTTGTCACTCTTGAAGCATATTTCTTTACAAGATTTTCAACGGACCGTACGGACAATCTTCGATTCTGAAGCGATAAAAAAAACGCATTCTCATGGCCTTCAGCTGCGATGATATGTTTACGTTCATCCAGGTAATCCAGGAGAGCCATTTCTACTTCATCACCAAAATAGATAACAGCCTCGTAGCCTCCTTTTCGACGTATTTTAATACCGTTAACATCAAAATTAATGTCCTGAATATCAAGTCCGACACATTCCGATACACGAATACCGGTTCCCAAAAGTAATGTTAGTAAAGCCACATCTCTGATTTTTGTTTTTTTATGATATTCCAGTTCTTTTTTCGTAAGCTTTGTACCGTCTTCCACCTGGTCCAGAAGAATTGCAACTTCATTTGGTTCCAAACGAATAATTTCTTTTTCATGCTTTTTAGGCATTGGAACAAGTGATGCAGGGTTATTTTTTATCATTTCTCCTTGAAAGAAATAATTATACATACTGCGAAGAGCAGCCAGTTTCCGTTCCTTTCCGCGTTCATCGTTTGTGATTTCTTTACCGTCTTTTTCATATAGTGAAAGATATTCCAAGTATTCTTCAATATCTCCGCGTGTAAGATTTTCTAAAATATCTATTGAAAAATCTTTTATTTCCTGTTTGGCATATATAGGATTATTCTCATGTATATACTCAAAAAAAAGCCTTAAATCATAGGCATAAGCGAGGCGGGTACGTGAAGATGTATATTCTTCAATTCCTCGAAAAAAGTTTTTACAGAAAGAGGGCAGAGTTTCAAGAACTGCTCGCATTTTTAATATATTTTGTTTATTTTGTTCATCATGATAATTATTTGGATTCATTACTGCCATAAACAGAATTCCAACCTTTCATATTGCTGTTTACAATCGCGGTAAACATTCGTTCTTTCACTCCTGGATTTTCCAGATTCAAGTCTCGCAGCAGATTTTTTACATATTCACGTTTGGTATGTCCGTCTGCAGGACAAGGACTTTTCACAACAGGAACCTGATATTTATTAACAAAACCGATGACATCGGCTTCATTCATGTATATCAAAGGTCGTATTACAGTAAGACCGGTTCTGTCCAAATAGGTAACCGGATTAAAAGTATGAAAACGACCTTCAAAAATGAGAGACATGAGCATGGTTTCGACAACATCGTCTTTATGATGGGCATAAGCTACTTTATTACAGCCGGCATCTTTTATAGCTTGATTAAGAGCACCTTTTCTCATCTTAGCACATAAAGAACAGGGATTTTCTTCTTTTCGCTGTTCAAAGACAATTTGTGCAATATCGGTTTTGACAATAGTATATTCCACATCAAGATTTTTACAAAGCTCTATGATTTTTTGAAGATTCAAATTATCAAAACCTAAATCAACTGTTACAGCATGAATGTCAAAATGTTTTGGATAAAACCTTTTCAATCCATGTAAGGCATACAATAATGTAAGACTGTCTTTTCCACCTGATATTCCTATAGCAATCCGGTCGCCATCATCAATCATATGATAATCATCAATGGCTTTACGAACATAACTTAAAACTTGTTGAAGTTTCATAAATCCTCTTTTCCGGGAAGTAAAAATTTCTTTAAGTACCCCAAAATGATATATATATTTTAGCTTTTTTATACTTCAAAGACAATAGGGAATTATAATTAGGGCATAATGAAAAATGTAGCATTTTATTTGGAAAAATTCATAGCCGAGACTTGTTATATCGAATTATTAATAGTATTATGATTAATATAAGAATTCATTTAAAGGAAGAGGAAACTTTCATGAAATTAAAAATCAACAATAAATATTTTCGGTGGGGGCTTACAGCATTTCTTGTAATTGCAGCAGGAATTATATTTTATTATTTTATGTTTCACAGTTCTAATATAAAAGCAGGTTTCAACATGATCATTGACATCCTGATGCCGGTTGTAGTCGGGATGGCAATTGCTTATTTACTGACACCTGTACTAAATTTTATAGAACGTAAGCTTTTGCAGCCTTTTTGCGATAAATGTAAAATAAAGAAGTCGAAAAAAAGGAACAGCATAGTCAGAGGATTCGGAATCCTTATTACGGCATTTTTATTTATTGCATTGATTTATATTTTGTTCTACATGTTGATATCTCAAATTGTTCCCAGTGTTCAAAGCATTATTTCAAATTTTGATAAATATACGGCTAACATTACAAAAATATTAAATAAAATACTGGAGGACAATCCGGAGGCTGGTTCTTATCTGATAAAAACAGTAAATAAATACTCCGATGAATTGGAGCAATGGTTTACAGATATTCTTCCCAATACAGTTGAATTAATTAAGACAGTATCATTAAGTGTTATTAATGTTTTTGGATTCCTCTGGGATTTTGTAATTGGATTTATTATTTCCATATATGTATTGGCAAGTAAAGAAAAGTTTGCCGGACAGGCAAAAAAGATATCTTATGCAATATTTGAACAGGATACGGCGAACAATGTTATTAAGAATTTTCGCTTTACACATCAAACCTTTATCGGCTTCCTCGGCGGCAAAATTATGGATTCCATAATAATCGGTTTATTATGTTTTATCGGCACAACTATTATGGGGACGCCATATGCTGCACTGGTAAGTGTTATCATTGGTGTGACAAATATCATACCGTTTTTTGGACCTTTCCTCGGCGGTGTACCTTGCGCTTTTTTGGTATTTGTGGTAGATCCTTTACATCCTTTAAACTGTGTTTACTTTATTCTTTTTGTCATAATACTTCAACAATTTGACGGAAATATTCTTGGACCAAAAATTTTGGGTAATTCCACAGGCCTTACAGGATTCTGGGTTATTTTTTCTATTACTTTTTTCGGAGGCTTATTCGGAGTTTTGGGAATGATAATCGGTGTCCCGATTTTTGCTGTTATATATGCTGCAATCCGTTCAGCAATAAATACATTACTTAAAAAGAAAAAGTTGCCTACGGACGGAAAACAATATGAGGAAGTCGATTATGTGGATGAAGAAGGAAATTTCCACAAAAAAGAAATTTCTGAAAACATTAAAAACAGTTCAAATAAGAAAAGGGAAACAGTAAAAACTTCTGTTACTTCTGAAGAAACAGAAACCGTTTCCGAGCTTGGAAAGGAAAAAGCAGATGAGATTTCTGGTTCAGAGAGTAAATAAGGCAAGTGTGGAGGTTGATGGCGAAATCATCGGAAAAATAGAAAAAGGATTTCTTGTTTTTATTGGAATTTCCGAAACAGATGATAGGATTATTGCCGACAAAATGGTAAAAAAGCTGATAGGGCTCCGTATCTTTGATGACGAAAATGATAAAATTAATCTTGACTTAAAATCTGTAGGAGGGCAATTACTGCTTATCTCGCAATTTACATTATATGCTGATTGTAAAAAAGGTAACAGACCATCTTTTGTAAATGCAGGCGCGCCGGAAATGGCCAATGCAATATATCAGTATATTATTGAACAATGCAGAAAAGAAATTCCGATAGTAGAAGAGGGAAAATTTGGAGCTGACATGAAGGTTTCTTTACAAAATGACGGTCCTTTTACAATTATACTTGATTCTTCAGAAATTTGTCATTAATCGTGCAATTTTTCTGATATTAAGAAAGGTTATTAAGGCAAAACTGTAGTTTAATGTGCATGAAATGTATGGTAAATTAAATATACATAGTAGAAAACCTATTATGTGTATATAAAGAAGATACAAACGAAGGGAGATAGTTTTATGGGTCAAATTATTGCATGTATTGTAGGAGTAGTTGTTCTGTTGTTAGTTCTCATCTTTATGACAGGTTACGTTAAAGCATCACCGGATACAGCGATTATCATTTCAGGATTAAGAAAAAATCCTAAAGTTTTAATTGGTAAAGCCGGGGTAAAAATTCCTTTTCTTGAGAGAAAGGATGAACTGAACCTGCAATTGATACCGATAGATGTTAAGACATCCAATGCAGTTCCGACAGCGGATTATATAAATATCAATGTTGACGCTACCGTAAATGTCAAAATAAGCGATAATGAAGAGAGACTTAAGCTGGCAGCACAGAATTTTCTGAATAAAAATGCCGAATATATCGGTAGAGTAGCAAGAGAGGTGCTGGAAGGCAATGTACGTGAAATAGTAGGTAAAATGGCATTGGAAGAAATGGTTTCCGATCGTCAGAAATTTGCCCTATTGGTAAAGGAAAATGCAGAACCTGATTTGGCAGCAATGGGTCTTGATATAATCAGTTTCAATGTACAGAATTTTGTTGACGGAAACGGTGTTATAGAAAATCTGGGCGTAGATAATATTGTAAAAATCCAGAAAAATGCAGCTATATCACGTGCAGAAAGCGAAAAAGAAATTGCAAAAGCCCAAGCACATGCAAAACGGGAAGCAAATGAAGCGGAAGTTAATGCTGAGTCTGAAATAGCTAAGAAACAAAATGAATTGGCTATTCAGAAGGCTGAATTAAAACGTGAGGCTGATATTAAGCAGGCAGAAGCTGATGCTGCATATAAGATTCAGGAAGAAGAGCAACGTAAGACTGTTGAAATAACAACCGCAAATGCTAATATTGCTAAGCAGGAGAAAGAAATTCTGTTAAAACAGCGTGAAGCTGAAGTTATGGAACAGGCTCTGGATGCACAAGTAAAGAAAAAGGCAGAAGCAGATAAATTTGCAAAACAGCAACAAGCTGATGCACAGTTGTATGAGCGTCAGCGCGAAGCAGAGGCAAAGAAATTTGAGACCGAAAAAGAAGCTGAAGCAATGAAAGCTCAAGCTGAAGCTAAAAAGTTTACTATGGAACAGGAAGCTGAGGGTATTCGTACAAGAGGTCTTGCTGAAGCTGAGGCAATCCGGGCAAAAGCTGTTGCAGAAGCTGAAGGTATTGAGAAAAAAGCTGAAGCTATGGCTAAGATGGGTGAGGCAGCTGTTCTGGAAATGTACTTTAAAGCATTGCCTGAGGTGGTCAAAAATGCAGCTGAGCCACTTACCGGCGTAGACAGAATTACTATGTATGGCGACGGAAACTCTTCAAAGTTAATGAAAGATATCATGGGAACCGTAGTTCAGGTAACAGATGGTTTAAAAGAATCTACCGGCGTAGATTTACAAGCTGTACTTTCCGGATTCTTGGCCGGAAAAGTAGCAACTACTGATAAAAAACCTAAGGTGGAGGAATAAAATGGCAAAAGATAGATTTGAAAAAGTATATTCGCAGGGAACAATGAATGTAACAGAAATTTGGGTAGATAAAGAAACCGGTGTAAACTATATGTTTCATGCAAGTGGTTATGCCGGTGGATTAACACCATTACTTGACAGAGACGGAAAACCTGTTATTTCAACAGTTATCAGTTAGGCTGATAATTACTGTTAATAATATTTATAGGTAAGACAAAAAGCCCTCGGGTATTTTATGATCCATTGGGCTTTTTGTCATCATTTAAAGAATCATCTGAAGCATACAGGCATTCAGGGCCAACTATTCGTTAAAGGATTTCTTTATCGAACGTCGAGCAAGCGTCCAGTGGACGGTGCGCAGACCGTCGAGAGAGAGTGCAAGCGGCGTTGCCACAGACAGAAAGCTGAACCGCTCTTCCAAAGTGGAATGAGAGAGCGGGGAAGTAGAAGAAAGCAACGCCGAAGGCGCGAACGAACAGAGTTGATAAAAAGGCGGAATTCACTTCCGTCTTTTTTGTTATCAACTGTTTGATAAAGCCAACTTTAACGGGCGGACAGCCCTTGAATAGTTTGGCGACTAGGACAGGGGAACAGGTTGGGAGGCGGATGCGTAGCGCTTCTGAACCCCTTTAGGGGTGCCTTCCACGGCGGAGCAGAGCCGACCTTCCGGAAGGGGCGGCGGGGGATAAACCGAAAGGGGGAACTCCCCCTGTGGCAAGATAACCAGATTGGGACATCTGGTATATCTTGTATAGCAGACCAAAAAAACCGAGTAACATATGCGCCCAGCGCGGATGTGTACGAAGTACTTGGGGAGCGGCGAAAAATCCCCCCGCGCCCCCCTGCCGCACTGAAACGGTTGAGCTACGCTGCATTCAGCGCTCCTCATCCGATACGCGCTTCATGCGTTGCCAAGCGGTTGGGCAGATTCAATGCGGTTGTGAGGGGAAGCACTGGCTATCCAGATGGCAGGAAAGCTGAATTGCTGGTAAGCAGGAAGCGCTGACAACTGGTCCCCTTCGGGTGTGGAGCTGTGGCTCACTGATTGTGGCAAGATATACATCTACATACAGTTGGAAAAAAGTGAGCCAAACATTTGTTTGATGCAAATCGCACTGACTTCCTTTTCTACTTCGTATGAGAAGATAGACATCTACATACAGTTGGAAAAAAATGAGCCTCCTAAAACAACAAGAAAACATACAAAAAGTATTTATGACGCTTGGCGTCTGTGCAAGGAACTTTCGCGGCATATCCTCACCGCAAGGACAGCGGCTCCGGTATTCCACGATTCCCTTGACAAACACCACAGAGGAGCTACGCCGTCTTCGCCGACGGAAGCAAAAAAAAAGCTCGCTTCCTTCGCCTCATCCAGCATAGCACCACTGGCGCTCTGTGAGGATGGCAGTGCCTGAGAGATGGCACTGGTTAAGGGGTGCTAAAAGCGCACCCCCTAACATCCCCCGCTTGCCTCTGGAAGCAAAAAAAGAAACAAAATTTACACACACATGGTTATGTAAATTCGCAGAAATTTGCATAGATATGTATGTGTAATTTTTTGCTTTCAAACGGGCAGAAAAGGGGAACTTTTCCTGTGCGGGGATGGAGCCCTCCGCAGGAGCCCCTCGGGAGAGCCCCTCGGGAGAGCGAGCGTATATGGGGGAACTTTCCCCATATACATAGCTCGTATATTACTTTGGGAAAACAGCAACCACCTTTTTCTGTGAATTGAGCATATGAACATAGGCGCGGAGCAAAAAAACAACGCGCGTTGTTCTAACTGGGCTATTCACAAAAAGGAGGAAAACAAAAATGAAATGCAATGTACAGAACGGACACGGAACGGCAGGACACAACAACAGGACAGACTACTCAAGCATCACTGCGGAGCACATCGACGCCGAGAGGACGAAGTACAACGTGACCTTCGTTGACAAGGACGAGCGGGCGGAGTTTGTCGCATGCTTTGACGCTTCCTGCAAGGAGTACGAAAAGTACTGCAGGAAGAAAGGTTACAAGGACAGAGCAAAGACAGCGGAGGAAATGTATGAGGAGAAGGTAACCAAACACCACAAGAAAGACGGAAGTGAGTATCTGGTGGACAGGTACATGCACGAGAGCATTTTTCAGTTCGGGAATGCGGCAGACCTGCCAGCGGAATACCTGTCCGAAGAACAGCGGGAAAAAATAACGAAGGTGTATGAAGCCGCACTGGAGGAATTCCAGAAAAGAAATCCGCTGGTTCGGGTG
>JALEIR010000069.1 GCA_022769665.1 Lachnospiraceae bacterium
GGCTGTCCTTTTTACTGTCCTTTTTTGGGGATAACTATTGAATTCAAGGTGCATATTAAGTAAAATATAAGTATCTTTTCAAGCGGGAGATTTGAATTGTGGAAGAGAATCTTGATATAGAAAAATTAAGACTTTTAGAAAATAACCGGCAGTATATTGCCAATATGCGTCCTGTTTTTAACAGGAGGGCGCTTTTTTCGGATACCACCGGAGAATATCTGATTCCGCCGGAGCCTGAAGCTTATGAGAAAGTAAAAATTCGTTTTCGAACTGCGAAAAACAATGTGGACAGAGTGCTTTTACTTTGCAAAGGAGAAAAGCATCTCATGACCAAGACGGAGAGTGACAAGCATTTTGACTTTTACTCCTGCGAGCTGCAGTTGGGGAAGGAAAAGGTAACATACTGCTTCGAGATTGAGTCGGGACGTTTGAAAGGATATTTTGATACAAGAGGCATGAGCCATGAGCCTAACGAATATTACAATTTTGAAATTCTTCCCGGCTTTAAAACGCCGGACTGGGCAAAGGGTGCGGTCATGTATCAGATATATGTAGACCGGTTCTGTAACGGAGACCCCTCCAATGATGTGGAGACAAACGAGTACTGTTATATCGGTGAGCCTGTCCATAAGGTGGAGGACTGGAGCCGTTATCCCGCACGTATGGATGTGAGAGAATTTTACGGCGGAGATCTGCAGGGTGTTTTGGATAAGCTGGATTATCTGCAGGATTTGGGAGTGGAGGTCATTTATTTTAATCCGCTTTTTGTCTCTCCCTCCAACCATAAATATGATATTCAGGATTATGACTATATAGACCCGCATATCGGAAAAATTGTGGATGACAGAGGAGATTTGCTTTCGCCGGGACAGTCGGAGAACCGGCAAGCCTCCAAGTATATTAACAGAGTAACCAATCCTGCAAATCTGGAAGCCAGCAACCGTCTTTTTTGTCAGGTTGTTGAAGAGGCTCATAAGCGCGGTATCCGTGTAATTATCGACGGAGTGTTTAATCATTGCGGTTCTTTTAATAAATGGCTGGACCGTGAGCGTATTTACGAGAATGCCGCCGGGTACGAAAAGGGTGCCTATATCAGTGCTGACAGTCCTTACAGAAGCTATTTCCGGTTTCTTGATGAAAGCAAATGGCCCTTTAACGGAACCTATGACGGCTGGTGGGGACACGATACCCTGCCGAAATTAAATTACGAAGGCTCCAAAGAGCTGATGGATTATGTTTTGAAGGTTGCAAAGAAATGGGTATCTCCGCCCTATAATGTAGACGGATGGCGTCTGGATGTTGCTGCTGATTTGGGACATAGTCAGGATTTTAATCATTATTTCTGGCAGGAGTTCAGAAAGGCAGTGAAGGAAGCCAATCCCGATGCAATCATTCTGGCCGAGCATTACGGAAATACAAGAGACTGGCTGCAGGGCAATGAGTGGGATACGGTCATGAACTATGATGCATTTATGGAGCCGGTGACCTGGTTCCTGACGGGAATGGAGAAGCACAGCGACGATTACCGCGAGGACCTGCTGGGTAATGCGGAGAGTTTCTGGGGTGCCATGATGCATCACAGCTCAAGCTTTTCCATGCCAAGCTGGCAGGTTGCTATGAACGAGCTTTCCAATCATGATCATTCCCGTTTCCTGACCAGAACCAATCATCGTGTAGGCAGAACCGACAGTGCGGGACCGCAGGCAGCGGAACAGGGAGTTAACAAGGCAGTGTTCCGGGAAGCTGTTGTCATGCAGATGACCTGGATGGGAGCACCTACCATTTACTACGGAGATGAGGCAGGACTTTGCGGATTTACGGATCCCGACAGCAGAAGAGCCTATCCCTGGGGGCATGAGGATCAGGAATTGATTGCATTTCATAAGGACATCATACGTATCCGCAGGGAGAATGATGAACTGAGGACAGGTTCCATTATGTATGTGGACCGTGATTACAATTATCTGGCTTACGGGAGGTTTCACAGCCGTGGACAGTGCCTGATTTTGGTAAACAATAACGATCATACAATAGAAAAGCAGGTTTTGGTTTGGATTCTCGGTACACCAAAGCATGGGAAGATGCGTGCTCTGCTCTGGACGGATGAGAACGGCTACAGTGCCGGGCAGGAATTTGAGGTTGTGGGGGGAAAGATAAAAATTCAATTGCCCAAGACCTGTGCTGTAATACTGAAATATTTTGAACAATAAGATCTACATGCAAAAATGATGCAATCAGGAGTTATACTGGCTTTACGTAAATGAGTGAAGCCAGTTTTTTTCATAAAAGGAGGAGCCGTGTGAGAAAAAAGCGTAAATGGCTGTCTGCGTTGCTCTGTCTGTGTATGTTGACTGTTTTTCCTGTCAGAGCGGCAGAGAACGATAAATTGGAACAAATGATTCAGGATTACAATGAGTATATGTCTCTGTTTTCTGCAATTGAAAATACGGAAGACATTGAAGAAAACGGCTTTTACAGAATTGAAGACCAAAGCTTTCCCGTGGTGCTGGAGTCTTTTTTGGACGGAGAGACAGAGGTCTGTTTTGTGCCGGTGATGTATGAGAAGTATAACCGTCTTGGGGTACTGATAACGGACAGTTTTGGAAACGTATTGTACAAAACCAACCAGCTGGAGACAAACAATAAGTGGCTGGGACAGATGGAGCAGCCGACAAAGGGAATTGCGGCCGTATCCTTTCAGGATTTAAACAAAGACGGTTTGCGGGACATTATTCTGATAACGGATTGTGAAAATCGTGATGGACAGTATGCGGGAAAAACTTATAAAGTGGGAGATGTGCTGTTTCAGAGGAACGGAAGCTTTTACAGGGACTGGAGGATTTCAGACAAGATAAACCGATTCAGCATGAATAAGAGTGTTGATTTTATTGCTTCTTATGTGAGGGACGGGAATTCCACGGAAATCCTTTATACGGCTACAACGCTGGAGGAACTGTTGGAAAACGGGTTTCAGATTATTCAGGAGCAATGTTATTACCGCAGCTTTGAAAAACAGGGCTTTTTGCAGGTCGTACCGGGAATCATCAAAATGGCGGAATATAATGTGTTTATGATTTATCTGGTCAATGAACAGGGAGATATTGTATGGAGTTTCCAGCCCATGGGAGATTATGATAATTTGTATGCACTCAAGGGAATGACCTGCCGGGATATGGACGGGGACGGTATGAAGGATATTGTTGTGCTGGGAAGATACAGTTATTGTAATGAGGACGGAGAGCTTCAGGTGGACACCATATGCTCCATTTACTATCAACGTACAGACGGTTTTGAAGAGGATAAAGAGTTTCGTGACTATTATCAATGCACTGCGGAGGATACGGTGAGCGGATTGGTAGATATGATTCGGGATTACTGGGGGTGGACGGTAGAAAATGATTAAAATACTGATTGTAGATGATGAAAAGCCTATCTGTGACTTAATTGACATTAATTTGTCTGCAGCGGGTTATGACTGTAAATCCGTTCAGGACGGGTTAAAAGCCATTGACCTGATAGAGTCGGAAACCTTTGACCTGATTCTTCTGGATATTATGCTTCCGGGAGCGGACGGATATGACATCATGGAATACATAAGACCTCTGAAGATTCCCGTTATTTTTATCACTGCCAAGCATGAGGTCAAGGACAGAGTAAAGGGCCTGAAGCTGGGTGCGGAGGATTATCTGGTAAAGCCCTTTGATGTTGTAGAGCTGGTAGCAAGAGTGGAAGTGGTTCTGCGCCGGTACAATAAGACCGAGACAATTCTCACTGCCGGTGATGTGGTGGTGGATGTGGACGCCAGAAAGGTGACAAAGGCGGGAAAGCCCATTGTACTGACCAACAAGGAGTACGGGCTTTTGCTGTTGTTTATTCGAAATAAGAATATTGCGCTTTTCAGGGAGAATCTGTACGAGAAGGTATGGGGAGATGAATATCTGGCAGACAGCCGCACATTGGATTTGCATGTACAGAGACTGCGCCGTAAAATGGGCTGGGAGGAAAACCTGGTAGCAGTTTATAAGGTAGGTTACCGGCTGGAGATATAGTGTGAAAAAGGGTTGCGGAAAGGCGTAAATTCGTATGAAATTTTTATATAAGATTCTGCTTTGGACAATTATTATCATGGCAGCAGCCTTTGGTCTGAGCGGTTATTTCTTTGTAAATTTCGTGTTTGAGACTGCTTTGGAGAGAGAAGTGGAACAGGCTTTGGACGACAGCAATATTCTGCAGTTCGCTTTTGAGACGGCGGCTTTAAATGTACCTGCAAAGTATGATGTTCTGCAGGATATTGCAGTACAACAGATTGGTTCCAAGCTGGAGGACGGAGGACAGGGTTCCGGACGATTGCTGCGGCTCTCCGATGAAGAAAAAAAGACACTTTATGTCAGTGAAGGATTTACGGAGGATGTGACGCTTTTACAGAGCATCACAGAGAATTCCGGCAGCTGGCAGGTTCTTTGCAAAGAGGAGCGATATTACATTCAGACCGGAATCATGGTAAATGCGCTGGACAGAAATCTGTATCTGGAAACCATGCGGGATGTGACGGAGATATATACCGAGAGAGCCATGGGATTTTCCGTTTACCGTAAAGTGACACTTGCCATGTTGGCAGCCAGTGCGGTGGTGATGTTTTTTATTTGCACCTGGCTGACGAAGCCCATCCGTCTTCTGACAAGGGCGACCCGAAAGATGGCGGAGGGAGATTACAGTTATCGGGCAAAACAAATCAGCAGTGACGAGCTGGGACAGCTTACTCAGGATTTCAACAGTATGGCGAATGCACTGGAGGGAACCATCGGTGAATTAAAGGACGAGGTTAGGGCCCGTGAAGACTTTATCGCAGCCTTTGCCCATGAACTGAAGACACCGCTGACAGCAATTATCGGATATGCTGATTTGCTGCGTTCCAGAAAGCTGGATGACGAGAAACACTTTTTATCTGCCAACTATATATACACAGAAGGAAAAAGACTGGAAAGTATGTCTTTCCGTCTGCTGGACATCATTGTAACCAAGCGTGAAAAAATTGACCCCCAGCCGGTGGAAGCAGAGATGATTTTCCGATATCTGGAGGATATGTTTGCGGGAAATACGGAGCAGACCATACAGACTTCTTTTGACAAGGGTATGGTATACGCAGAGATAAATCTGATAAAATCCGTGCTGCTGAATCTGGTGGACAATGCCTTGAAAGCTTCCCTGCCCGGCGGTATTGTTGAAGTATCCGGCAAGCTTTTGGAGGATGGTTACCAATTTCGGGTAAAGGATTATGGCGTAGGTATTCCGGAGGAGGAAGTAAAGAGGGTTACGGAAGCCTTCTATATGGTGGATAAGTCGCGTTCACGCAGTAAAAACGGCGCAGGGCTGGGGCTGGCTCTCTGCGTGGAGATTCTGCGTCTCCATGACAGCGAGCTGACGATTGAAAGTAAAGTGGGCGAAGGAACCTGTATGAGTTTTGTTCTGCCTTGGAGAAAGGAGGAGCAGTGCAATGAAGAGAAAGAGAATTAGTCTGTTACTGCTGCCTCTTGCACTGATTGTTGTCATTATTGCGATATGGGGGCCGGAAACACTGGCTGAGTATCGTGACGGAGGGATTCTGAATCGGATTACCACACAGGAAGCGGAAACCGGAACGGAAGGATATCGGTATTTCTTGAGCGGAAACGAGAAGTTGTATATTCTCTCAAAATGTCTGAACAATCAGATTTTACCGGAAAGTGAACAGAATGCCATGACGAGGAATGACAGTGTAAATCTGGATTATCAGGAGTTGACCGGCTCTTATGCCATGGTGGTAAATAAAAAGAACGCTTCCGGTCAGGAAGTTTTGGATAGTCAGGGAATAGAGCTTTGTAATCAGGCGCTGGGGGAACTCAAGGAATTGGGAATTGTTCCCGATACCGTGAGAGCTCTGAATGAGAAGTCGTATACTGCAGTGATGTATTCTGCCATTGATATACCGGAGCCCAGAAACAATGTTCTTGTATGGAAGATATCTCTAAAATCAGGGAAGCAGAA